>DATKJN010000437.1:0-2319 GCA_035543655.1 Burkholderiaceae bacterium
GGCTGAGCCGGCGCCGCGCGCCGGCGCCACGAGTCAGGTGCGCATCACCGCGATGTGCTCGGTGCCGCTTTCGGGCAGCCACACTTCGCCGGGCCGGCCGAGGATCTGGCGCACGCTGGCGGATTCGCGCGGGTGCTTCCAGCTGTCGAACGTTTCGCCGTTGGGGTCGAAGCGCAGCAGCGCATTGGCGCCGAAGTCGCTCAGCCACACCATGTCCTTGTCGTCGACGTAGACGGCGTAGGTGCGTGGGCCGTCGCCGGGCAGCTTCCAGGTCTTCCACAGGCCGCCGGCCACGCGCGCACGCGGGTCGTGCATCGACACCTGGCCCGAGTTCCATTCGCTGACCCAGATGCGGCCGTGGCTGTCGCTCCACACGCGGCGCGCGCCCTGGCCCTTGGTGGGCGGCTCGACGATGCGCGACTCGCCGCTCTTGAGGTCGATCTGTGCGATGAAGCTGTTGGCCAGCGAGCAGTACCACACGTCGCCGCGCGGCGTGGCGCAGATGCCGTACGGGCCGCGGCCGCGTGGCGCGTCCTTGACCATCACCTCGCCGGTCTTCACCGTCACCTTGCCGATCACGCCCGACTGGCCGGTGAACCAGAGGTCGCCGTCGCCGCCGAACGCGCAGGTGTTGAGGTTGGTATACGGCGTGCCTTCGGGCAGCTTGAACACGCGCACCTGGCGCTCGGGCCAGCTCACGCGCACGATCGCGTTCTGCCCGCTGTCGGTGAGCCAGGCCGCCTTGTCGGGCCCCTGGATCACGCCGTGCGGCGACGAGCCGGCGCCGAGCGCGACCAGCTCGGTCTTGCCGCTCTTGGGGTCGAACCAGCCGAGGTGGCCGCTGCGCTGGGCGCTGAACCACACGCCGCCGTCGGGCGCCGGCGCCACGTCGTGGATGCCGGTGCGCTGCGGCGTGTTGAGCGGCCACGCCTGCATGCTCGCGCTGGCCGCCGCGCCGGCGCCTGCGCTCGCGCCGAGCCACGGCGCGGCGGCGAGCATGGCGAGGGTCTGGCGGCGGTCGATCGAATTCGGCTTCATCGCATGCACTCCTTCGCGTGCCGGCGCGCCGCGACGCTCAGGCGCCGAACACGTCGCGGTACGACACGTACAGCGTGATCATCACCAGCGGCGCCAGCACCAGCCAGCCGAGCCCGAACGGGATCGACGCCACGATCGCGGCCACGATGTAGATCAGGCTGTAGAGCAGAAACGGCACGATGTTGCGCATGCAGGCGCCGAAGCTGACCTTCATCGCATCGATCGGCGCGGTGCCGCGAAAGATCACCAGCGACGGCGCAAACCACAGCGCCATGCCGGCGATGAACGAGATCGCCGTCACGGCGAGCAGCGCGAGCATGCCGGCACCCAACGCGGCCAGCGCGGCAGCGATGCTGCGGTCGGCGCCGCCGGCGGCCACGCCGAACATCGCGCCCAATCCGAGCAAGCCGGCCACGCCGGCGATCGCCACGCCGAACACCAGCAGCAGCGCGCCGATGATCAGCAGCGATTTCACCTTGTCGCCGTGAATCGCGATGAACAGGTCGCCGAGCTCGATCTCGCCGCCTTGCTCGACCTTGCGCGACGTGAGCGCCCAGCTGGCCATGAACACCGGGAACAGCACCGCCGCCGCCAGCCCGCCAATGAGCGGGACGATGCCGATGATGAAGAAGATGATGAGCATGACCAGGGTCAGCACGATCCACATGCCGGCCGCTCGCATGAACAGCGCCCAGGCCTCGCTCCACCACTCGACGCCGCGGCCCGCGGCCACGCTGCGGCCGGAACCGGCGCTGCCGATGGTGCTGGTGGTCTGTTCCATATCGGGTCCCTCCCTGCGGGCTCGATGCCGCGGCCGGCATTTTGCGCTTGCCCGCTGAACCGTCGAAGAAGGCGCGGCCTGGCGGCCGAGTCCCCACGCCGAGCCGGTGAACGGGCGCGGTCGCATACTGCGCCCCCATGAAAGCCATCGCCTACACCCAGACCGGCCTGGCGGCCGATGTGTTGAAACTGATCGACCTGCCCACGCCCGAACCCGGCGCGGGCGAAGTGCGCGTGAAGGTGCAGTGGTCGGGCGTGAACCCCAGCGACGTCAAGTCGCGCCTGGGCCTGCGCAGCAAGACGCTGGCCTTTCCGCAGATCACGCCGCACAGCGACGGCGCCGGAGTGATCGATGCCGTGGGCACCGGCGTGCCGGCGTCGCGCGTGGGCGAACGCGTGTGGATCTGGAACGGCCAGTGGCAGCGCCCGTTCGGCACCGCGGCGCAGTACATCGTGCTGCCCGCCGCACAGGCCGTGCCGCTGCCCGACGGCGTGGCGGGC
>DATKJN010000438.1:0-3838 GCA_035543655.1 Burkholderiaceae bacterium
CCCTTGCGGTCGAGCTCGTGGAAGTGCTCCCACGTGCCCCACTTGGGCACCAGGTTGGAGTTGGCCAGCAGCACGCGCGGCGCGTCCACGTGCGTGCGGAACACGCCGACCGGTTTGCCCGACTGGATCAGCAGCGATTCGTCCTCGTTCAGGTCGCGCAACGAGCGCAGGATCTGCTCGAAACAATCCCAGTTGCGCGCTGCCTTGCCGATGCCACCGTACACCACCAGCGCATCGGGGTTCTCGGCGACCGCCGGGTCGAGGTTGTTCTGGATCATGCGGTAGGCCGCTTCGATCAGCCAGTTCTTGCAGGTGATCTGCGCGCCGGTGGGCGCCTTCACGGGCCGCGGCTGTGCGAGGTGGCGGGCGGTGGACAGGTCGGTCATGGGCAACTCCTGCAGCGCAACTCGAATGACGTCAGCGCGGACCCGGAGGCCGGTCGCTGTGGGGCCGCACTCTACTTGTCTAGACAAGTCTAGGCAAGTAGGATTGCGCCATGAGTTCCCCCGAAGGCGCCTTGGCCGGCATGGGCCGGGCCGCGACGGCTCGCCGGCCGCGCACCGCGCCCGTGCCGCCATACGCGCGCGTCAAGCACCACCTGAAGCAGGGCCTGGCCGCCGGACGCTGGCCACCGGGCGCGCTGATGCCCTCGGAGGCCGAGCTGGTGGCCGAGTTCGGTGTCAGCCGCATGACGGTGAACCGCGCGTTGCGCGAGTTGCAGTCCGAGGGCCTGGTCGAACGCTCGCAGGGCGTGGGCACGTTCGCGGCGCCGCTGCATCGCGTGTCGTCCACGTTGACGATCCGCGACCTGCACGAAGAGATCGAATCGCGCGGCCACCACCACCACGCCAGCGTGCACCTGCAGCGCGCCGAGCGCGCCAGCGTCGCGCTGGCGGGGCAGCTCGGCTTGCAGACCGGCGAACGGGTGTTCCACACGCTGATCGTGCACCACGAGAACCACGTGCCGCTGCAATGCGAGGATCGCTACGTCAACCCGGCCTGCGCGCCGGGCTACCTCGATGTCGACTTCGCGCACACCACGCCGACGCGGTATCTGTTCGAAGCCACGGCGCTGTGGCGCGCGCAGTATTCGATCGAGGCCGCGCGCCCGACCGTGCAGGAGGCGCGACTGCTGGCGATCGCGCCCGACGAGGCCTGCCTGATCGTGGTGCGCCGCACCTTCACGCGCCACGCGCCGATCACACTGGCCCGGCTGGTGCATCCGGGCTCGCGCTACCAGCTCGAAGGACAGTTCACGCCATGAGCCCTGCCCGGCCGCCCGATGGGCCCCATCGACTCTCCGACGGGCGGCGCGCGGCGCCGAGGATGCGCGCATGAGCGACCTGCACACCGTGCGTCTCGACACGATCGCGCCCACGCCGTGGAAAAACGGCGGCGGCACCGCGCGCGATCTGCTGATGTGGCCGCCCGGTGCCCAGTGGGACCTGCGCATCAGCGTGGCCGAGATCGGGCGCGACGGACCGTTTTCCGACTACACCGGGTTCGATCGTTGGTTTGCCGTGTTGCACGGCGCCGGCGTGGCGCTGCAGCTCGGCAGCGATCGCTGGCAGTTGCGCCGTGGCGGTGCGCCGTTGCGCTTCGACGGCGCGTTGGCGCCGATGTGCTGGCTGCTCGACGGCGCCACCAGCGACCTGAACCTGCTGGTGCGCCGCGACGCCGGCCGCGGCTCGATGACGCGCGCACATGCCAGCCACGATTGGGTGTCGCCGATTGCGTGGCGTGCCCTGTTCACCACGCATGCGTTGGACCTTCGGGTCGACGGCGACATGGGCGCAGCCGTCGCCGGCCCGGCGCTGATCTGGAGCCCGCTGGCGGCGCAGCAGCGCTGGCGCATCGCCGCGTTGCCCGACGACGCGCTGGCGTACTGGATCGCGTTCCAGCCGCACCCGGCGCACGAGCGATGAGCGCGCTGACCCTGTGGCGCCACGCGAGACTGGCCACGATGGCCGGCTCGGCGCCGTGGGGCGAGATCGCGGATGGCGCGCTGCTCGTCGATGGCGATCGGCTGCGTTGGGTCGGCGCCGATGGCCGCTGGCCCGCCGACGTGCGCATCGCGGCCGAACACGACCTGGGCGGGGCGCTGGTCACGCCCGGTCTGATCGATTGCCACACCCACCTGGTGTATGGCGGGCATCGCGCACGCGAGTCCGAGCTGCGCCTGCACGGCGCCAGCTACGAAGACATCGCGCGCGCCGGCGGCGGCATCCGCTCGACGGTGGCGGCCACCCGGGCGGCCAGCGACGACACGCTGTTCGCCGACGCGCGCGCACGCGCGCGCACCTTGATGGCGGAGGGCGTGACGGCCATCGAGATCAAGTCCGGCTACGGGTTGAACCGCGACGACGAGGCGCGCTGCCTGCGCGCGGCGCGCCGGATCGGCCGCGAGCTGGCGCTGACGGTGCGCAGCACCAGCCTCGCCGCGCACGCGCTGCCGCCGGAGTTCGACGGCCGCGCCGACGACTACGTCGACGCCGTGGTGCAGTGGCTGCCGCAATGGCACGCCGAAGGGCTGGTCGACGCGGTCGACGTGTTCTGCGAGCGCATCGGCTTCACGCGCGCGCAAACCCAGCGCGTGTTCGACGCCGCGCGCGCCTTGCAGCTGCCGGTGAAGCTGCATGCCGAACAACTGAGCGACATGGCGGGTGCCGCCCTCGCCGCGCGGTACGGCGCGCTGTCGTGCGACCACCTCGAGCACCTGAGCGAAACCGGCGTGCAAGCGATGGCACGGGCCGGCACGGTGGCGGTGCTGTTGCCCGGTGCGTTCTATTTCCTGCGCGAAACCCGGCTGCCGCCGATCGAGCGCCTGCGCGAAGCCGGCGTGCCGATGGCGGTGGCCACGGATCACAATCCCGGTTCTTCGCCCGGCTTGTCGCTGATCCTGATGCTGCACATGGCCTGCACGCTGTTCCGCCTCACGCCCGAAGAGGCGTTGCGCGGCGTGACCGCGCATGCCGCGCGCGCACTGGGCTTGAGCGACACGCACGGCACGCTCGAAGCCGGCAAGCAGGCCGACTTCGTCGTGTGGGATGTCGAACAGGCGAACGAGCTCGCCTACTGGTTCGGCCGCAACCCGTGTCGGCGTGTCGTGCGTGCTGGCGAGGAACGCCCGGCATGAGCGACGTCTATTCCTTGCACCTGGGCACGCAGCCGTTGCTGGTGAGCGTGCCGCACGTCGGGCGCGAGCTGCCGCCCGACCAGCAACACCGCTACGTCGAGCGCGCGTTCCAGTTCGAGGACGCCGACTGGCACCTCGACGAGCTGTATGGTTTCGTCAAGGTGCTGGGTGCGTCGTTGATCGTGCCGCGCTACAGCCGCTTCCTGATCGACCTGAATCGGCCGCCGGAAAACGCGCCGATGTACCCGGGCGTCAACAACACCGAGCTGTGCCCGACGCGCTTCTTCACCGGCGATGTGCTGTATCGCAATGGCTACGCGCCCGAGAGCAGCGAGATCGAACGGCGCGTGCAGCATTACTGGCAGCCGTATCACAGCGCGCTGCGCGCTGAGCTCAAACGCATTCACACCGTGCACGGCCATGCGGTGCTGTTCGACGGCCACAGCATCAAGTCGGAGCTGCCGTGGCTGTTCGAAGGCCGGCTGCCCGATCTCAATCTCGGCACCGCCGCCGGCGCCAGTTGTGCGCCGAGCCTGCGTACGGCGCTGACACGTGTGCTCGATGCGCAGGCGCTGTACACGCACGTGATCGACGGCCGCTTCAAGGGTGGTCACATCACGCGCCACTACGGCAACCCCGACAAGGGTTCGCATGCGGTGCAGCTGGAGATGTGCTGGAACTGCTACATGGCCGAGCGGCCGC
>DATKJN010000439.1:0-2134 GCA_035543655.1 Burkholderiaceae bacterium
CGAATTCCTGCTCGGCAAACTCGCCGCCGACAACGAGCTCGGCCTCGTGGGCACGCCCTTCGAAGAAGAAGGCCGCAGCTACGATTACCGCTTCACCAGCATCGAGCACGTCTCGGGTGCCTGCCAGCTGTTCCGGCGCCGCTGCTTCGAGGACATCGGCGGCTACATCCCGATGGAAGGCGGCGGCATCGACCACGTCGCGGTGCTCACCGCGCGCATGAAGGGCTGGCACACGCGCACCTTCACCGAGATGAAGAGCCAGCACCATCGCAAGCAGGGCACGGCCAATCGCAGCGCCTTGCAGGACAAGCTGCGCATCGGGAAGCTGGACTATCGCCTGGGCGGCCACCCGCTCTGGGAGCTGTTCCGCGCCACGTACCAGCTGGCGAAGCCGCCCTACCTGCTCGGCGGCCTGTTCATCTTCTGGGGGTACTTCTCGCAGTGGCTGCGACGCGCGCCCCGCCCCATCTCCGACGAGCTGGTGCGTTTTCGCCAGGCCGAGCAGAAGGCACGGCTGCGCAAGCTGGTCGGCGCCGGCTGAGCCGGCCTAGCGGTCGGCGGCGCGCCGTCCCGAGAAATTGCGCGCCATGCGCCACGCCAGCGCCAGGGGCTCGCGCGTGCGCAGCACCAGCACCACCACCACGAAGTAGATGACGGCCCCGGCGGCAGTCACGCCGGCCACGCGCACGAAGCCCGGCACGTCGGCGAGCACCGTGCGATCCAGCGCGAATCCTGCAAGCACCAGCAACACGGTGCCGATGAACGGCGCGTGGATGGCCTTCACCACATCGCCGGCACCGATGCCGAGCGGGTGGCCGGCATAGGCAATGGCCGGGATACACAGCAGGTAGGTCACGATCACGTAGGCGATGACCACGCCCTCGACGCCGAACGGCAGTCCGCAGAACAACGCCAGCACCTGCACGCCGGTGCTGATGAGCCCCCAGCGCATCCAGCGATCACCGCGACCGGCCGGCACGTGCAACCAGCCCAGCGTGCGCTCCACGCAGTGCGGGATCCCGCGCAGCGACATGATGGCCACGAGCGCGGCGCTGAAGCGCCACTTTTCGCCGAGCACCAGCGTCACCACGTCTTCGGCCGTGACCGCCAGCAAACCAAAGGCCGGCATCGCGAAGAAGGCGAGCGTGGCAACCGCCTTGGACCAGGAGCGCTTGAACTCCGCCATGTTGTCCGTGAGCTTGGAGAGACCGGCCACCGCCACCGGGTGCAGCGACAGGGCCAGCAGGCCGAGCACGTTTTCGTAGACGAATACGCTTTGCTGGTAATAGCCGAGCGGCGCGGCGCCACTGCGCCGGCCGATGGCGATGCGGTCGACCGCGCGGCCCACGTAGTCCGTCATCGTGAAACCGGTGATGTGCATGCCGAACTTGACCATGTCGCGCACACCCTGCGTGAGCTTCGGTATGCCCGGCACCCAGCGGCAGGAGGAGCCCACGCCGATCAGCGTGAACGCGGCCAGCAGGACCGGCTTGGCCACCAGTGACCAGTAACCTGCGCCGTACATCGCCATGGCAATGGCGACCAGCGAGCTCAGCAGGTTCGAGCCCACTTCGATCGAGGCGATCGCCTTGAACTGCATGGCGCGCCGAAGCAGGGCGAAGTGCTGGCAGGAGGCCGCGCTGACCACGAAGCCGGCGGCCGAGGCGAGCGCAATGTCGCGCAGCCGGGGCTCGTGGTAGTAGTTCGCGATGAGCGGTCCGGCGAGCGCCAGCAGCAGGCCGAGGGCCGTACCGATGGCCACGGTGAGCCAGAACAGCGCGCTCACCTCGTTTTCGGTGATGGTCGGGCGCTGCACGGCCGCGTCGCGCGTGCCCAGGTCCGACAGCATCGGGATGAAGCCGGTGAAGGCGGCCACCATCGACACCAGGCCGAAATCCTCGGGCGACAGCAGTCGCGCCAGGATGATGGTCGAGCCGATCTGCACGAACGCGCCGATACCTCGCGATGCGATCGCGAAGATCCCGCTTTGTACCGATTGTTGGCTGTGTTCGGCGCCCGACCGGTTGTCGCCGAAATATCGACTCGAACTGGATGCGGTCACGCCGGGTCAGCCGGGTATGGGTGCGTCGAAGAAGAAGCGTGCATAGAGGTAGGCGATGAATTCGCCGAGCAC
>DATKJN010000440.1:0-17385 GCA_035543655.1 Burkholderiaceae bacterium
CTGTCGATCTTCATCGTCGACCTGCACCACGCGGTGACACACGGCATGACCGTGCGGCCGATCGCCAACATGGTCAACCACGAGACCAACGAGCTGTTCTTCGAGAACCTGGAGATCCCGGCCGAGAACCTGATCGGCCGCGAGGGCCAGGGCTTCAAGTACATCCTCGACGGGCTCAACGCCGAGCGCACGCTGATCGCCGCCGAGTGCATCGGCGACGGCCGCTGGTTCATCGACCGCGTGACCGCCTACGTGAAGGACCGTGTCGTGTTCGGCCGGCCGATCGGCCAGAACCAGGGCGTGCAGTTCCCGATCGCCGAGGCGCACATCGAGGTCGAGGCGGCCGACCTGATGCGCCACGAGGCGTGCCGCTTGTTCGATGCGCACCAGCCGTGCGGCGCGCAGGCCAACATGGCCAAGTACCTCGCGGCCAAGGCGAGTTGGGAGGCCGCCAACGCCTGCATCCAGTTCCACGGCGGCTTCGGCTTCGCCTGCGAATACGACGTCGAGCGCAAGTTCCGCGAGACGCGGCTGTACCAGGTGGCACCGATCTCGACCAACCTGATCCTGAGCTACGTGGCCGAACACGTGCTCGGGCTGCCGCGGAGTTTCTGATGGCCGAGACCCCTGCACGGCCCGGCATGCAGGCCGAGCTCGCCCACACGCGCCCCCTCGACGGCATCACCGTGCTCGCGCTCGAGCACGTGATCTCGGCGCCGTTCTGCACGCGCCAGCTCGCCGACCTGGGCGCGCGCGTGATCAAGATCGAGCGCCCTGGGGGCGGCGACCAGGCGCGCGGCTACGACCAGCGTGTGCGCGGCCTGTCGTCGCACTTCGTGTGGACCAACCGCAGCAAAGAGAGCCTGACGCTCGACGTCAAGCACCCGCAGGCCGATGAGATCCTGCAGCGGCTGCTCGAGCGCAGCGATGTGCTGGTGCAGAACCTCGCGCCCGGCGCGGCCGCGCGCATGGGCTTGTCGTTCTACGCGCTGCACGCGCGGTTCCCGAAGCTGATCGTCTGCGACATCTCGGGCTATGGCGACGACGGCGACCGGCCGGGGCCGTTTCGCGACAAGAAGGCCTATGACCTGCTGATCCAGAGCGAAGCGGGTTTTCTGTCGATCACCGGCACGCCCGAGGATCCCGCCAAGGCGGGCGCCTCGATCGCCGATATCGCGGCCGGCATGTACGCCTACAGCAGCATCCTGGCGGCACTGATCCAGCGCGGTCGCACCGGTCGCGGCTGCCGGCTCGATGTGTCGATGCTCGAAGCGATGGCCGAGTGGATGAGCTTTCCGCTGTACTACGCGTATGAAGGCGCCGAGCCGCCACCGCGTGCCGGCGCGGCGCACGCCACCATCTATCCCTACGGTCCGTTCACCGCCGGCGACGGCAAGGTGGTGATGCTCGGCCTGCAGAACGAACGCGAGTGGAAGCTGTTCTGCGAACGTGTGCTGCAGCAGCCGGCGCTGACGAGCGACGAACGGTTCGCTTCGAATACCAAGCGGGTGCAGGCGCGCGCGGCGCTGCGCGCGCTGATCCTCGAGGTGTTCGCCACGCTCACGGCCGAGCAGATCGTCGAGCGGCTGGAAGCCGCACAGATCGCCAATGCATGCGTCAACGGCATGCACGAGGTGTGGCAGCACGCGCAGCTGCACGCGCGCCAACGGTTCACCGAGGTGCAGACACCCGCCGGCCCGGTGGCCGCGCTGTGGCCGCCGGCGCTGCCGGCCTCGTTCGCGCCGCGCATGGATGCGGTGCCTGCGGTCGGCGAGCACACCGACGCGCTGCTCGCCGAGCTGGCGTTCGATCGCGACACGATCGCCGGCTTCCACCGCAGCGGCGTGGTCTGAATTCATTTCAAGGAGTCGTGGCATGAGCACACCGAGCAACGGCATGCGCCTGGCAGCATTCGCCGCCGAGCTGAAGTTCGACGACATTCCCGCGCCGGTGCAGCGCCGCACGGAAGACTTGCTGCTCGATTGGATCGGCTCCACGCTGGCCGGCAAAGGCGCGCGGCCGGTCGAATCGATCGCGCGTTTCTGGCTCGCGCAAGGTCCTGCCGACGGCCCGTCGGAGGTCTTGATCCATCGCCGCGGTTCGAGCCCGGTCGTGGCGGCGGCGATCAACGCAGCGGCTTCCCACCTCGCCGAGCAGGACGACGTGCACAACGGATCGGTGTTCCATCCGGCCGCGGTGGTGTTTGCGCCGGCGCTCGCGGTGGCGCAGGCGCTGCAGCGCAGCGGACGCGAGCTGCTGACCGCGGCGGTTGCCGGCTACGAGGCGGGCATCCGCGTCGGCGAGTTCCTCGGCCGCTCGCACTACAAGGTGTTCCACACCACCGGCACCGCCGGCACGCTGGCCGCCGCCGCGGCGGTGGGCCACCTGCTGCGCCTCGACGCCGAGCAGATGCAGCATGCGTTCGGATCGGCCGGCACCCAATCGGCGGGCTTGTGGGAGTTTCTGCGCGAAGCGGCCGACTCCAAACAGTTGCATTGCGCGCACGCGGCGGTGGCGGGCTTGAGCGCCGCCTACCTCGCGGCCGACGGGTTCACCGGTGCGCGCGACATCCTCGAAGGGGCCCGCGGCCTGGCCGCGGGCATGTCGCGCGACGCCGATCCGTCGCGCCTGAGCGATGGGCTGGGCACCCGCTGGGTCACCGCGGAGACTTCGTTCAAGTTCCACGCGTCGTGCCGCCACACGCATCCGGCCGCCGACGCGCTGCAGCGAGCCATGCTCGAGCACAAGCTGGCAGCGTCGGACATCGCGGGCGTCACGGCGCACGTGCACCAAGGCGCCATCGATGTGCTGGGGCCGGTGACCGATCCGCAGACGGTGCACCAGTCGAAGTTCTCGATGGGTACGGTGCTCGCGATGGTCGCGCTGCAGGGCCGCGCCGGGCTCGCGGAATTCGATGCGCACCACGGCGACGCCGCGGTGGCGGCATTTCGCGAGCGCGTGCGCATGGTGCTCGACCCCGAGGTCGATGCGGCGTATCCGGCGCGCTGGATCGGCAAGGTCAGCGTGCACACGCGCGACGGGCGCGAACTGCGCGCACGCGTCGACGAGCCGAAGGGCGACCCTGGCAACACGCTGAGCCGCGCCGAGCTCGAAGACAAGGCGATCGAGCTGGCCACCTACCACGGTGGCGCCAGCGAAGCCGAGATGCGGGCCCTGGCGCAGCGCGTGTGGTCGATCGCTGGCGCAGCGCGCGTCACGCGTCTGCTCGGTTGACCCGATCACCGTGATGCCGCCGCGTTGTTATCTGTTCGTGCCGGCGACCCGGCCCGATCGGTTCGAGCGGGCGTTGGCCAGCGGCGCCGACGCGGTGATCATCGACCTCGAAGACGCCGTCGCCGCCCACCACAAGCCGACGGCGCGCATCGCGCTGCAGCAATGGCTCGCGGGCCGCGCGGCTGACGCGCCGCGCGTGGTCGTGCGCATCAACGCCGCCGCCACGCCCTGGCACGCCGACGACCTGGCGCTGTGCGCCCACCCCGGCGTGGGCGCCGTGATGTGGCCGAAGGCCGAACGCGCCGATGCGCTGCACGCGGCCGCGCGTGCGCGCCACGACCTGCGCGTGATCGCGTTGGTGGAGTCGGCGCGCGGCATCGCCCATGCGCGCGAGATCGCCGGCACGGCGGGTGTCGCGCGGCTGGCTTTCGGCAATCTCGACCTGGCGCTGGACCTCGGGCTGCGCGGCCACGACGAAGACGACCTCGCGCCGCACCGCGCCGAGCTTGTGCTGGCGTCGCGCCTGGCCGGCCTGCCGGCGCCCATCGATGGCGTGACGCCGTCGATCGACGACGACACGCGGCTGCGCGCCGACGTGCGGCGCTCGCGCCGCCTCGGCTTTGGCGCCAAGCTGTGCATCCATCCGCGCCAGCTGCCCGTGGTGCGTGCAGGCCTGGCGCCGAGCGAAGCCGATCTGCAATGGGCGCGCCGCGTCGTGCAGGCCGCGGGTTCGGCCGAAGGTGCGGCGGTCGCCGTCGATGGCACGATGGTCGATACACCGGTGCTGCTGCGCGCCCGCGCCATCCTGGACGAAGCGGCGGCTGCATCGGCTCACCCCGCGCCGCCTTGATCGACCACCTCGACCACCTGGTGCTGACCACCGTCGATGACACCGCGTGCATCGACTTCTACACCCGTGTGCTCGGCATGCGGCTGGAGACCTTTGGTGGCGGCCGGCAGGCGCTGCGCTTCGGCCGGCAGAAGATCAACATCCACCGCCGCGGCCACGAGTTCGAGCCGAAGGCGCACCTGCCCGTGCCCGGCGCGCTCGACCTGTGCTTCATCGCCGACCGCCCGCTGCAGCAGGTGGTCGAGCAGTTGAACCGCAGCGGCTGGCCGATCGTCGAAGGTCCGGTCGAACGCACCGGTGCCACGCAGAAGATCCGCTCCGTCTACGTGCGCGACCCGGATCTGAACCTGATCGAGATTTCCGAGCTGCTGCCTCAATGACGTCGAAAACATCCCAGGAGACATCGCGATGACCACCCGCTTGCTTGGCGCACTGCTGTGCGCGCTCGCCTTGCCCGCCACTGCGTGGGCACAGGCTTATCCCACGCGCAACATCACGCTGGTGGTGCCGTTCGCGGCCGGCGGGCCCACCGACGTGGTGGCGCGCACGCTGGCTGCGGCGATGGCCAAGACGCTCGGCCAGACTGTGGTGGTGGAAAACAAGACCGGCGCCGGCGGCACCTTGGCGGCCAACGCGGTGGCCAAGGCCGCACCCGACGGCTACACCGTGCTGATCCACCACAACGGCATGGCCACCGCGCCCGGGCTGTACCGCAAGCTGCCGTACAACCCGCTGACCGACTTCGAGTACGTCGGCCAGGTGGTCGACGTGCCGATGACGCTGCTTGGTCGCAAGGACCTGCCGCCGAACAATGGCGCCGACCTGGTCAGCTACGTGAAGGCCAACGCGTCGAAGCTGACCTTGGCGCACGCCGGGCTGGGCGCGGTGTCGCAGCTGTGCGGCATGCTGTTCCAGAAGATGATCGGCACCGAGCTGACCGCAGTGCCGTATCAGGGCACCGCGCCGGCCCTCAACGCGTTGCTCGGTGGACAGGTCGACATCCTGTGCGACCAGACCACGCAGACGCTGCCGCACATCAAGGCCGGCACCGTGAAGCTGTACGGCGTGACGACCACGTCGCGCATCCGCTCGCTGCCCGACACGCCCACGCTCGACGAGCAGGGCCTCAAAGGCTTCGAGGTCAAGGTGTGGCACGGCATCTACATGCCCAAGGGCACGCCGGCGGCGGCGGTCGACAAGTTCGGCTCGGCGCTGCGTGCGGCGCTGAAGGATCCGACGGTGGCGGTGCGCTTCACCGAACTCGGCGGCGACATCGTGGCCGACGAAAAGCAGACCACCAACGGTCTGAAGACCTGGCTGCAGCCCGAGATTGAAAAGTGGGGCGCGTTGATCCGCGCCGCCGGGCAGTATGCGGACTGACCGCTAGCCCGGCGGGCGAGTGCGCCCGCGCCGGTGAAGCTGGCACAGCCACGACCATCGCACCGAGTCCAAGCCGTCGCATTCGGCGATCGCGCCAGGACAGACGCACGCCTCGAAGTACTTGCTGCGCGTGAGCAGCACCGCCAAGCCGGCGGCGCGCGCGCTAGCCACGCCCTGCGGTGAGTCCTCGATCGCCAGCGCGTCGTGGGCAGGCAAGTCGAGCCGGCGCAGCGCGAGCTCGTACACCTGCGGATGCGGCTTCTTCAGCGGCGCATCCTCGGCGCAGACGATGGCGGCGAAGCCATCGCGCCACGCCGCGCCGAGGTGCGGCGACAGCAGCGCATCGACGTTGGCGCGGCCGGTGGTGGTGGCGATCGCCAGCCGCGTGCCGGCCTCGCGCGCCTCGTGCATCAGGCGCCGCACGCCCGGCCGCAGCGCAATCGCGCCGCTCCCGATGCGGCGCAGGTAGGCGGCGTTCTTGCGCCGGTGCAGCTCACGGGCGAGCGCGAGCCGTTCGCAGGCAAGCTGCGGCGCGCCGTCGCGCTCGGCCAGATCGCGCAGCAGGCGTTCGAGGCCGCCCGAGGTGGTGAGCAGTTCGCCGTAACGCTCGACGCCCCAGCGCCACGGCAGCCCCATCGATGCGAAGGCGTCGTTGAATGCCTCGCGGTGGCCGTCGCGCTCGGTCTCGGCGAGCGTGCCGTCCACGTCCCAGATCAAGGCGCGCAACGTCGTGCGCGGCGCGCTGGGCGCCATGGCCAATTGGCGAGCAACCTCAGGCGATGGACACGCGCAGGCCGCGGTGCGTGGTCAGCGCGCGTGCCAACTCGTCGAAGTGGTCCACCGCCTGGTCGGGTGCGTCGTCCCCGCGCAGCGGCCCGCCGTAGCCGTGGGTCACGGCCCAGACGGCGACGCCGGCGGCGCGCGCGGTGCGCACGTCGATCGCCGAGTCGCCGATGTACAGCGCGTCGCCGGCCGCGCATTGCAGCGCTTGCAGCGCGTGGTGGAGCATTGCCGGGTCGGGCTTGCGCACCGGCAACGTGTCACCGCACACCATCAAGTCGAAGCAGGTGTTGAGATCGTGGCGCACCAGCAGGCGGTGTGCGAAGGCGGACTCCTTGTTGGTGACCAGCCCGACCTGGATGCCGGCGCCGGTGAGGCGTTCCAACAGGCGGCGCACGCCGGGATAGACGCGGCTGTGTTCGCCGCAGCACTGCGCATAGTCGTAGTGAAAGCCCGGCCACAGCGTGTCGACGCGCCCGTCGACCTCGGCCGCCGGCACACCAGCGGCGCGCACCGCCTTGGCCAGCGAGGCGCGTGTGCCGTCGCCGATCCAGCCTTGCACCTGCTCCAGCGAGGCCGCGCGCAGGCCCTGGCGCTGCAACGCCAGGTTCAGCGCCGCCGCGATGTCGGGCGCGGTGTCGATCAAGGTGCCGTCGAGGTCGAACAGTACTGCCTGCATGCGAAAGCTCCGAATCGTGAATCTACGCCAGTGCGTCATCGGGTGCGAGCAGCCGTCTGGTCGCCTGCACCACCGCGTCGACCGTGAAGCCGAAGTGCGCCATCAGTTGCGGCCCGGGCGCCGATTCGCCGAAGCGCGCCAGGCCGATCACGCTGCCGTCGCGGCCCACGTAGCGGCGCAGGCCTTCGGGGTGGCCGGCTTCGATCGCCAGCACCGGCAGCGCGGGCGGCAACACGCCGTCGCGCCAGGCCTGGCACTGGCTGTCGAAACCGCGCGTGTTCGGCATCGACACCACGCGCACCGCGATGCCGTGCGCGTCGGCCAGCGCACGCTGCGCGTCGAGCGCGAGCGACACCTCCGATCCCGTGGCCAGCAGCACCGCCCGCGCGCCGTCGGCGTCGCGCAGCACGTAGCCCCCTCGCATCACGTCGCGCCGCTGCGCCGGCCGCGTGGCGATCGGCAACGCCTGGCGCGACAACACCAGTGCACTCGGGCCGTCGCGGCGCTGCAGCGCCTGCACCCAGGCGACGGCACACTCCATCGCATCGGCCGGCCGCCACACATCGAGGTTGGGGATCAAGCGCAGCGCGGCGAGCTGCTCGACCGGCTGGTGCGTGGGCCCGTCTTCGCCGAGCCCGATCGAGTCGTGCGTGAACACGTGGATCACGCGCTGCTCCATCAGCGCGGCCATGCGGATCGCGTTGCGGCTGTAGTCGCTGAAGGTGAGGAAGGTGCCGCCGTACGGAACAAATCCGCCGTGCAGAGCGATGCCGTTCATCGCTGCCGCCATGCCGAACTCGCGCACACCCCAGCTCAGGTAGTTGCCGGCGCGGTGCTGCGGCGTGATGCGGCGGTGGCCGGTGAAGTCGGTGAGGTTGGAGCCGGTCAGGTCGGCCGACCCGCCGAACAACTCGGGCAGCAGCGGCGCCAGCGCGTTCAGTGCGAGCTGCGATGCGCGCCGCGTCGCGATCGGCTTGCCGTCGCGCACCCACTGCGCGGCGAGCGCAGCCACTGCCTCGTCGGTGCGCGCTTGCCAGTTGGTCGGCAGTGCCCTGCGCGTGCGGCGCTCGAACTCCGCCGCCAACACCGGCTGCGCCGCGGCATACGCATTGAAGCGCGCGTGCCATGCGCTGCGCCGCGCCGCACCGGCATCGCGTGCGTCCCACGCGGCGCGCAGGTCGTCGGGCACCTCGAACGGCGGGTGCGGCCAGTTCAAGGTGGTGCGCAGCGCGGCGATGCCGTCGCGCCCGAGCGGTGCGCCGTGCACATCGGCCGTGCCTTCATGGCCGGCGGCGCCCTTGCCGATCGTGGTGCGGCAGACGATCAGCGTGGGCTTGGCCTCGGGTTGACGCGACGTCGTCACGGCATCGGTCAGCGCCGCGTCGACGGCGAGCAGGTCGTGGCCGTCGACGGCGTCGATCACGCGCCAGCCGCAGGCGCGAAAGCGTGCCGGCGTGTCGTCGGCAAACCAGTCGTCGATGGCGCCATCGATGCTGATGCCGTTGGCGTCGTACAGCACGATCAGCTTGCCCAGACCCAGCGTGCCGGCCAGCGAGATCGCCTCCTGGCTCAGGCCCTCCATCAGGCAACCGTCGCCGACGAACACGAAGGTGCGGTGGTCGACGATCGTGTGGCCGTCGCGGTTGAATTCGGCGGCGAGCAGCGACTCGGCGAGCGCCATGCCCACCGCGTTGGCCAGGCCCTGGCCGAGCGGGCCGGTGGTGGTCTCCACGCCGGGTGTCACGCCGGCCTCCGGGTGGCCGGGTGTGCGGCTGCCGAGCTGGCGAAAGCGGCGCAGTTCCTCCAACGGCAGGTCATGGCCGGTGAGGTGCAGCAGCGCGTACAACAGCATCGACGCATGGCCGTTGCTGAGCACGAATCGGTCCCGATCGGGCCATCGCGGGTCGGCCGGGTCGTGGCGCAGGTGCCGGCTCCACAACACGGTGGCCATCTCGGCCATGCCGAGCGGCGCACCCGGGTGGCCGCTCTTCGCCTGCTCGACCGCATCGGCGCAAAGCACGCGCAGCGCGTCGGCCATCTGCTGCAACAGCGCCGCGTCGAGCGGCTGCGGGGTCAGCGGTGCGTTCATGCCGCGCGCCGCTTCAGATCCATCAGGCGCAGGATCATCGGCGTGAAGATCAGCTGCATCGCCAGGCCCATCTTGCCGCCCGGACACACGATGTTGTTGGGCCGGCTCATCCACGAGCCGTGCAGCATCGACAGCAGGTACGGGAAGTCGATGCCTTTGGGGTTGGCGAAGCGGATCACCACCATTGACTCGTCGGCGCTCGGGATGTCCTTGGCGATGAACGGGTTGCTGGTGTCCACCGTCGGCACGCGCTGGAAGTTCACGTGCGTGCGGCTGAACTGCGGACAGATGTGCTTCACGTAGTCGGGCATGCGGCGCAGGATGGTTTCGATCACGGCCTCCTGGCTGTAGCCGCGCAGCGTCTGGTCGCGGTGCAGCTTCTGGATCCACTCCAGGTTGATGATCGGCACCACGCCGACCAGCAGGTCGACATGGCGCGCCACGTCGGCCTCGGGGCCGACATAGCCGCCGTGCAGGCCTTCGTAAAACAGCAGGTCGCTGCGCCCCGCCATCGGCTGCCAGGCGGTGAACGTGCCCGGCTCGCCGCCGAGTTCGCGCCCCTCGCCGGCGTCGTGGATGTAGCGCCGCACGCGGCCGCCGCCGGTCTCGGCGTACTCGGCGAACGCCTGATCGAGCTCGGTCAGCAGGTTGCTCTCGGGACCGAAGTGGCTGATCGGCGGACCTTCGCCGTGGTCAGCACGGCGCACGCGCTCGCGCATCTCGTCGCGGTTGAAGCGATGGAACGAATCGCCTTCGATCACCTGCGCGTCCAGGCCTTCGCGCCGGAAGATGTGCGCGAAGCTTTTCATCACCGTGGTGGTGCCAGCGCCCGACGAGCCCGTCACGGCGATGATCGGATGGTGCGTCGACATCCAGCGCCTCACACCAGCTCTTGCGCTCGGAACAGCGAGCGCTCGTTGAACAGCGGCGAGACATACGGCTGATCGGCGCCGCGGTCGTGTTCGTGGTGGTAGCGCTGAATGCGCTCGACTTCGTCGCGGCTGCCGAACACCACCGGCACGCGCTGGTGCAGCTCGCCGGGCACCAGGTCGAGCAGGCGCTCGCGCCCGGTGCCCGCCAGTCCACCGGCCTGCTCGATCAGCCAGGCCACCGGGCTGGCCTCGTACAGCAGCCGCAGGCGGCCGGCCCTTGGCGGTTGCCTGTGATCCTTGGGGTACAGGAACACGCCGCCGCGCATCAGGATGCGGTGCGCGTCGGCGACCAACGAGGCGACCCAGCGCATGTTGAAGTCGCGCCCGCGCACGCTGGTGACGCCGGCCTGGCACTCGCCGACATAGCGCTGAACGGGTGCCTCCCAGAAGCGGCTGTTGCTGGTGTTGATCGCGAACTCGTGCGCCTCGTCGGGGATGCGCAGATCGGCGTGCGTGAGCGTGAACTGGTTGCGCTCGCAATCGAGCGTGAAGCCGTGCGTGCCGCGGCCCACGGTGAGCACCAGCATCGTCGACGGCCCGTAGATCGCATAGCCCGCCGCCACCTGGGCGCTGCCCGGCTGCAGGAAGTCGGCCGCATCGGGTGCCAGCTGGTGCGGGCGCTTCAACACCGAGAACAGCGTGCCGATCGATGCATTGACATCGATGTTGGAAGAGCCGTCGAGCGGGTCGAACACCAGCAGGTACGGCCCACCCGCCGGTTCGCGCACGACCACCGGCTGCTCGATCTCCTCCGACGCCATCGCCGCCACGCTGCCGCTGCGCTGGCACATGTCGAGCATCACCTCGTGGGCCAGCACATCGAGGCGTTGCTGGCGCTCGCCTTGCGAATTGACGGCCCCGTGCGGGCCGAGGTAGCCGCCGAGCGCGCCGCGCGTGGTCATCTGCGCGATCGCGATGACTGCGGCAGCCACGTCGGCCAGCAGCGCGGCGAGCTGGTGCTGGTGCTCGGCGCCGACGAGTTGCTGGGCCAGAAAGGTCTGCAGCGTTGGGCGCCCGAGGTGCATCGCGTTGTCTCGTGTTGTTGTTGGGTGGGGTCAGCGCGCCGCCAGCACGCGCGAGGCGCGGATGTCAGCGGCGGTGAGCGTCTGCAAGGCGATCGCGTCGACGCGCGCATCGGCGCCGTCGAACAGCCGGTTGGCCTGGCGCAAGCGCGCGCGGTCGATCGCGTTGCGCATCGAGCGGGCGTTGGCGAAATGCGGTTGCTGCACGCGCGCCGCGATGTAGTCGCACAGCGCGGCGCGGGCGGGCTCGTCGAAGCGGTAGTTCCAGCGCTGTGCCAGCTGCTCGGTGATCGCCAGCAGCTCGTCGGGCGTGTAGTCGGGAAAGTGCAGGTGGTGCGCGATGCGCGAGCTCAAGCCCGGGTTGGAACGGAAGAAGGTGTCCATGCGCTCGCGGTAGCCGGCCAGGATCACCACCAGGTCGTCGCGCTGGTTCTCCATCACCTGCAGCAGGATCTCGATCGACTCCTGGCCGTAGTCGCGCTCGTTCTCGGGGCGGTACAGGTAGTAGGCCTCGTCGATGAACAGCACGCCGCCCATCGCGCGCTTGAGCACCTCGCGCGTCTTCGGCGCGGTATGGCCGATGTACTGGCCCACCAGGTCGTCGCGCGTCACGCTCACCACGTGGCCTTTGCGCACGTATCCCAGCCGATGCAGGATGCGCGCCATCTTCAGCGCCACGGTGGTCTTGCCGGTGCCGGGGTTGCCGGTGAAGCTCATGTGCAGCGACGGGGCTTGCGCCTCGAGTCCGAGCTGTCGCCGCGCGGCCGCCACCACCAACAGCGCGGCGATCTCGCGGATGCGCTGCTTCACCGGTCGCAGGCCGACCAGCTCGGCATCGAGTTCGCTCAGCACCTCGTGCACGTGCGAGTCGCGCACCAGCGCACGCAGGTCGACCTGCGCGGTGGCGCTCAGGTGTTCGGTGTCGGCGGTGCCCATCGGCGCAGACCGGTGAGCGGGCGTCAATAGCGGCTGCCAGCCGGACGCTCGGCGGCGTCGGTGCGCGTCGTGTAGCGCACCTGGCGGCCCGCGCCCTCCTGGCGCACCAGCGCGAAGCCGGGCTCGTCGTCGGGCCGCTGCACGATGAAGCTCATCACGATCGACTCGACGCCGCGTGTGTTGTCGAATGCGTTGACCTTGATGTAGTGACCGGGGCAGGCCTTGCGGCAGGCGTTGACTTCATAGACCACCGCGGCGCCGTCCTTGATGTGAAACATCGGCAGGCCCCACATGTCCCAGTAGGTGTTGCGCGGGTGCGGGTCGTCGGTGTGTTCCACCGACAGCGCCCAGCCGCGGCCGATCGCGTGGTCCACCTGCAAGCGGATCTCGTCGTCGCTGAGGTCGGGCAGGAAGGAGAACTGCCCCTGAGTGATGCGCATCGTGATGTCCCCTTGTTGTGGGCCGATCAGGCTGAGACGGTGGCCGTCGTCACGTAGTCCGGCGTGTCGGTCGACGTGTAGTTGAAGCTCACGTCCTTCCACGTCTCGAGCGCCTGCTCCAGCGGCTTGCACCACTTGGCCGCGGCGCGCAGCACGTCGGGTCCTTCGTGCTCGATGTCGACGCCTTCGTTGCGCGCCTTCACCATCGCCTCGAGCGCGACGCGATTGGCGATCGCGCCGGCCTGGATGCCGGCCGGATGGCCGATCGTGCCGCCGCCGAACTGCAGCACCACGTCGTCGCCGAACAGGTGCAGCAGCTGGTGCATCTGGCCGGCGTGGATGCCGCCAGAGGCCACCGGCATCACCTTCTTCAGGTCGGCCCAGTCCTGGTCGAAGAAGATGCCGCGCGCAAGATCCTGCTGGTTGAAGGACTCGCGGCAGACGTTGTAATAGCCCTGCACCGCCATCGGGTCGCCTTCGAGCTTGCCGACTGCGGTGCCGGCGTGCATGTGGTCGACACCGGCCAGGCGCAACCACTTGGCGATCACGCGAAAGCTGATGCCGTGGTTTTTCTGACGGGTGTAGGTGCTGTGGCCGGCGCGGTGCAGGTGCAGCACCATGTCGTGGCGGCGCGCCCACTCGCTCATCGACTGGATCGCGGTCCAGCCGATCACCAGGTCGATCATCACGATGCAGCTGCCGAGTTCGTGCGCGAACTCGGCGCGCTCGTACATGCCCTCCATCGTGGCGGCGGTCACGTTGAGGTAGTGGCCCTTGATCTCGCCGGTGTTGGCCTGCGCGCGGTTCACCGCCTCCGTGCAGTTCAGGAAGCGGTCGCGCCAGTGCATGAACGGCTGGCTGTTGATGTTCTCGTCGTCTTTCGTGAAGTCGAGGCCGCCGGTCAGCGCCTCGTAGACGACGCGGCCGTAGTTCTTGCCGCTCAAGCCCAGCTTGGGCTTCATCGTCGCGCCCAACAGTGGGCGGCCGAACTTGTCGAGCCGCTCGCGCTCGACCACGATGCCGGTCGGCGGCCCCTTGAACGTCTTCACGTAGGCCACCGGCACCCGGAGGTCTTCCAGCCGCAGCGCCTTCAGCGGCTTGAAGCCGAACACGTTGCCGATCAGGCTCGCCGTCAGGTTGGCGATCGAGCCCTCCTCGAACAGCGCGAGGTCGTAGGCCACGTAGGCGAAGTACTGCGTCTCGCGTTCGGTGCCCGGGCCGGTGCCGGGCACGGTGTCGACGCGGTAGGCCTTGGCGCGATAGTCGTCGCAGGCGGTGAGCAGGTCGGTCCAGACCACGGTCCAGGTGGCGGTCGACGATTCGCCCGCCACCGCGGCCGCCGCCTCTTCGGCCGCGACGCCATCCTGCGGCGTGATGCGAAACAGGCAGATCACGTCGGTGGCCTTGGGCTCGTAGTCGGGGCGCCAGTAGCCCATCTGCCGGTACTTCAGGACGCCGCCCTTGTAGCGCTGCTTGAGGTCGGTGATGACGCCGAGATCGACCGGGGAATTCATCGCAAGGTCCTTGGGTGGGGCGGTATGGGGCCATTCTCGAAACCCACCTCGCGAAAGAAAAGTCAGCAATCCTTGGCATCGAGTTAAGCTTTGCTGAATGAAGAACGTGACGCTGCGCCAGTTGCGGGCCTTCGCGGCGGTCGCCAGCCACTCCAACTTCGCCCGAGCGGCGGCCGAGCTGCACCTCACGCCACCTGCCGTGTCGATGCAGATCAAGGAGCTCGAAACCGAAGTGGGGTTGCCGCTGTTCGATCGCGAATCGAGGCAAGTGAGCCTCACGCTGACAGGCGAGTACTTGCTGACTTACGCGCGACGGGTGCTCGCCGAGCTGAAGGACGCGCAGGACATGGTGGCGACGTTGCGCAAGCTCGAGGGTGGCGTGCTGGTGATCGGCATGGTCAGCTCGGCGCAGCAGTTCCTGCCGGCGCTGATGGGGGCTTTTCGCGCCGAACACCGCGAGGTGTCGCTGCGCCTGCGCGTGGGCAACCGCGAGCAACTGGCCACTTGGATGCGCGCCAACGAGCTCGACCTGGCCGTGATGGGCCGGCCGCCGCGCGAGATCGCGACCCGTGCCGAGCCGTTCGCCACCAACCCGCTGGTGCTGGTGACCGCGGCCAACCATCCGTTCGTGCACATGGAGCAGGTCAGCGCGCTGCGCGTGTCGACGGAGACGCTGTTGCTGCGCGAGGCGGGCTCGGGCACGCGCGCCGCGATGGAGGACTACCTGCGCGAGCATCACCTGCACGCGGGCCACACGATGGAGCTGCCGAGCAACGAGACGATCAAGCAAGCCGTGATGGCGGGCCTGGGGGTGAGCCTGATGTCGCTGCATTCGCTCGGGCTCGAGCTGAAGCAGGGCGCCATCGCCACGCCCGAGGTCGAGGGCCTGCCGATCCTGCGCCGCTGGTACCTGGTGAAGAACCACGGCAAGACGCTGTCGCCGGCCGCCGAGGCCTTTCGCTACTTCGTGCTCGAGCAGGCGCAATCGCATCTGCAGCGCCTGGGCGGCGTCGACCTCACCGCCAAGTGACGGCAGCGCCGAGGCGATACTGCGCACCCATGACCCCCGAGGTGTTGATCAGCGAAGTCGGCCCGCGCGATGGCTTGCAGAGCGTCAAGGCGACGATGCCCACCGCGGCCAAATGCGCGTGGATCGATGCGCTGGTGGCCGCCGGCTTGCGCGAGATCGAGGTGGCGTCGTTCGTGCCGGCCCGGCTGTTGCCGCAGATGGCCGACGCCGCCGACGTGGTCCGGCACGCGCGCCGCCACGCCGGCGTGACGGTGCTCGCGCTGGTACCCAACCTGAAGGGCGCCGAGGCGGCGATCGAAGCCGGCGCGCACAAGCTGACGATCCCGGTGTCGGCCAGTGCGGCGCACTTGATGGCCAACGTGCGCAAGACGCCCGAAGAGATGCTGGCCGAGGTGCGCGCCATCGTCGCCTTGCGCACCGCCCACGATCCGCAGGTCGGCATCGAGGTCGGTGTGTCCACCGCCTTCGGTTGCACGATCCAGGGCGAGGTGCCCGAAGACACGGTGGTGCGCCTCGCCGAGCAGCTCGCCGAGGCCGGGGTCGACGACATCGGGCTTTCCGACACCACCGGCATGGCCAATCCGGCGCAGGTGCGGCGGCTGTTCCGGCGCGTGCGCGCGGCGATCGGCGACAAGACCGGCGCGGCGCACCTGCACAACACGCGCGGCCTCGGGCTGGCCAACTGCCTGGCCGCCTACGACGTCGGCGTGCGCGCCTTCGACGCCTCGCTCGGTGGACTCGGCGGCTGCCCGTTCGCACCCGGCGCGTCGGGCAACGTGGTCACCGAGGATTTGGTGTTCATGTTCGAGGCCATGGGCGTGCGCACCGGCATCGATCTGCCGCGACTGATCGCGGCGCGGGCGCCGCTGCGCGAAGGGCTGCCGGGTGAGCCGATCTACGGCATGACCCCCGAGGCTGGACTGCCAATGGGCTGGACCGCGATGGAGACGACGCGATGAACGACGAGCTGCTGATCCGCCGGATGGTCGAGCGCTGGGCCGTGTGGCGCGACGCCGGCGACTGGGAGCGCTTCGCCACCGTGTGGCACCCCGACGGCGTGATGATGGCCACCTGGTTCCAGGGCCCGTTCGCCGACTTCATCCGCGTCACGAAGGAGGGCTGGGCCAAGGGCGTCAGCATCCTGCACTTCCTGGGCGGCTCGGCGATCGAGGTGGCGGGCGACCGCGCGATCGCGCAGACCAAGATGACAATCTCGCAGCGCGGCCCGGTCGACGGCGTGTTGTGCGACGTGGTGTGCACCGGCCGCTTCCACGACTTTGTCGTGCGTCACCAGGGCGACTGGAAGCTGCTGCACCGCCAGCCGATCTACGAGAAAGACCGCATCGACCCCGTCGACCCGGCTGCCACGCTCAAGCTCGACGCGCAGGCGTTGGCCGCGCTGCCCGAGGGCTACCGGCACCTGGCCTACATCCAGCAGCGCATCGGCTACCGCGTGAAGCTCGACATGCCGATGCTCAAGGGCCCGGTGGTCGAAGAGCTGTACCGCCGCGGCGCCGCGTGGCTTGTTGGAGGCGAGCTGCAGCGCTGAATGGGCACAACGCCCACTCTCCTCGCAGCGCGACACGTTCCCACACACAGCTGACGCGCCGCGTCGCGCGTTGACGCACTGTGGTGACGCACTCGAACACCGCGTTCGAGGGGGCCGCCGTTTCTTGTGCGACCGCACGTAAGTCGACTGCCGTTTGCCAACTTCTTGACGCAATTGGCGCTAAGGGCTCGGCGAAGATGCCCCGGCCTCGTGATGTGTGGACCCTGTTGTGTGCACGCCCCGCGGGGTCATGAACCCAAAGCAAAGCCCTTCGCCATGCGACTGAATCTGCCCACGTTGCGACCCCGCGCCGCCGGCCCCGTGCCAGCGGCCGCGGCTGCGTCCGCGCGCTGGTTCAGCCGCGACGAAGCGATCATGGGCACGGCGATCCGCTGTGAGCTGTGGCACGGCGACGCCAGTGAAGCGGCGCGCGCGCTCGACGCCGTGATGGCCGAGATGCACCGCATCGACCGGCTGATGAGCCCGTACAAGGACGATTCGGAGCTGTCACGGATCAACCGCGATGCCGGGCGCCGGGCCGTGCCGGTCGGTGCCGAGCTGTTCGGGCTGATCGAGCGCTCGCTGCAGTTCTCGAAGATGTCCGACGGGGCCTTCGACATCACGTTTGCCAGCGTCGGCCAGCTCTACGACTACCGCCAAGGCGTTGCGCCCGAGGCAGCCGCGCTCGAGCGTGCGCGCCAAGCCGTCGGCTGGCGCCACCTCCAACTCGACGCTGGCCAACGCTCGATCCGCTTCGGCCGCGCCGGCATGCGCATCGACCTCGGCGGCTTCGCCAAAGGCCACGTGGTCGACACCAGCATCGCCATCCTCAGGCGGCTGGGCATCCGGCACGCGATGGTGGCCGCTGGCGGCGACAGCCACGTGATGGGCGATCGGCGCGGTCGGCCGTGGTCGATCGCGATCCGCGATCCGCGCGACGAGAAGCGGGT
>DATKJN010000441.1:0-2295 GCA_035543655.1 Burkholderiaceae bacterium
CGGGTGCGTCAGCCGCGCCGGCGCGCCCTGCACGCGCAGCTCGCCGCTATCGGGCCGCTCGAGTCCGAACAGCAATCGCGCCAGTTCGGTGCGCCCCGAGCCGAGCAGGCCGCCGAGGCCCACGACCTCGCCGCGGCGCAATTGCAGATCCACCGGATGCAGCAGGCCGCGCCGGCCGAACGACGTGGCCTGCAGCGCCGGCGTGGCATCGGCCGGCACCGGCGCCGCGCTCACTGTGGCTGCAACATCGGTGCTTGCGGCCGCCTCCGCACCGACCTTGAGCTCGCGCCCGACCATCGCGTGGATCAACGCGGCCGGCGGCAGGTCGGCCTTCGCATACTCACCCACCCGCTCGCCGTTGCGCAGCACCGTGATGCGGTCGCTGATTGCGTACATCTGGTCGAGAAAGTGCGTGACGAACAGGATCGCCAGGCCTTCGCCGCGCAGGCGGCGCAGCACGTCGAACAGCTGCTTCACCTCGCCTTCGTCGAGACTGGAGGTCGGTTCATCGAGGATCAGCACGCGCGCCGACACGCTCAACGCACGCGCGATGGCCACCATCTGCTGCACCGCGACGGAATAACTCGACAGCAGCCGCGTGACGTCGATGTCGAGGTTCAGGCGCTGCAGCAGCGTGCGCGCGTCGGCATTCAGCCGCGGCCAGTCGATGCGCCACAAGCCGGCCGCGCCGCGGCGCGGATAGCGGCCGGCGAAGATGTTCTCCGCCACCGACAGGTTCGGACAGAGGTTGACCTCCTGGTAGACCGTGCTGATGCCCAGCCGCTGCGCGGCCGCCGGGGAGTCCGGCTGGATCAGCGCACCGGCGAGCCGCATCTCGCCGCCATCGGGCGCATGCACGCCGGTGAGCAGCTTGATCAGGGTCGACTTGCCGGCGCCGTTCTGGCCCATCAGCGCGTGCACTTCGCCGGCGCGCAGCGCGAAGTCGACCTGGCGCAGCGCCTGCACGCCGGTGAAGGCGCGCGACAGGCCGCGCGCCTCCAGGATCACCGGCGTGCCGTCGGCCATCCGTCAGGTCAGTACTTGCGGCTCGGGAACTCCTTGGCCGCAGTCTCCATCGGGAAGATGCCTTCCTTGGTGACGATGCGCTTGGGCAGCGTCTTGCCGGCCTTCAGGTCCTTCACGGCCTCCATCAGCTGCGGGCCGAGCAACGGGCTGCACTCGACGCTGACGTTGAGCTTGCCGGCGATCATCGCCTCGAACGCGCCCTTGACGGCGTCGATCGAGATGATGGTGATGTCCTTGGCCGGCTTCATGCCTGCCTCTTCGATGGCCTGGATGGCGCCGATCGCCATGTCGTCGTTGTGCGCGTAGAGCACGTTGATCTTCTTGCCCTCGGCCTTGAGGAAGGCTTCCATCACCTCCTTGCCCTTGGCGCGCGTGAAGTCGCCGGTCTGCGAGCGGATGATCTTGAAGCGCGGCTGCGCCTTGATGATTTCCTCGAAGCCCTTCTTGCGGTCGATCGCCGGCGCCGAGCCCACGGTGCCCTGCAGCTCGACGATGTTGACGTCGCCCTGGCCCTTGTAGTTCTCGAGCAGCCAGCGGCCGGCCTTGCGACCTTCTTCGGTGAAGTCCGATCCCATGAAGCTGACCCACAGGCTGTCGTCCTTCTCGTCGACCGCGCGGTCCGACAGGATCACCGGGATCTTGGCCGCCTTGGCCTCGCGCAGCACGGTGCCCCAACCCGAGGCGACCACCGGCGAGAACGCGATCACGTCGACCTTCTGCGCGATGTACGAGCGAATCGCCTTGATCTGGTTCTCCTGCTTCTGCTGGGCGTCGGAGAACTTGAGCTCGATGCCGGCCTCTTTGGCCGACGACTTGATCGACTCGGTGTTGGCGGTGCGCCACTCGCTCTCGGCGCCGATCTGCGCGAAGCCGAGCACGATCTTCTTCTGGGCCCAGGCGTGCAGCGGCAGGCCGGCCGCGGCAAGCGCGGCGACGATGGTTCTACGTTGATGGTTCATTCAGTTGTCTCCTCGTGCGGTTGTCAAAGGGGCGTGCGTCTGCTGCGGGCAGATCTGTCGTTGTGATCGGATGCGCGGCGCGTGGACTGCGCTCAAGTCCAGCCGCCGTCGACGACGAAGTCCTGCGCGGTGCACATCGCGCTGTCGTCGGCGGCGAGAAAGAGGGTCATGCTGGCGATGTGGATCGGCATCAGCGGCTGGTTGATGCACTGGCCGCGCGCGACGTCGGCCTTGCCCTGCTCGTCGAACCACAGGCGCTTTTGCTTCTCAGTCATCACCCAGCCCGGCACGATGGTGTTGACGCGGATGT
>DATKJN010000442.1:0-2176 GCA_035543655.1 Burkholderiaceae bacterium
GGCGAGGAGCCATGAAGCAGTGGCGCGTTCAGCGCCGCTGCGAGCGGTACCGCAGCCGCCCTTGTGATGCGAGCATCGCAGCGCAGTCGGCCTGCAAGGCCGACCGCCACAGCAGGAGCCGCTACCGGGCACCGCCTGCCGCGCCGCGCTGAAAGAGCCAAGGAAGCCTCAAGCACGCAACGGAAACACCGGCTCCGCTTCGCGATAGTCGCGCGGCACGATCACGCGGATGTCGCCCTTGATCACCTGCGTCATCAGCGGCTGCGCGCCGGTGTTCTGGCCGTTCTCGAACCGGGTCGGGCCGTAGGGCATGAAGTGGTCGTTGAAGGTGCTCGAGGCCAGCGCATCGGTGATGGCGGCGCGGTCGGCGCTCTTGGCGCGCTCGATCGCGTCGGCCAGCAGGCGCACCGCGGTGTAGGTGTTGAACACCTCGTAGCTGTAGAACAGGTTCTTCGCCTCGGTGCGCTTCTTCAGCTCCAGCGCGCGCTTGTCCTTGGGGTTGAACCAGTGGTTGCAATCGATGATGCCGTTGGCCGCATCGGGAAACTCCTTCACGAACTTGTAGCTCGAGGCGGCGCCGCCGAGCACCGAATAGATCGCCTTCGGCGCCACCTTCTGCTGCTGCATGGTGCGCACCAGCAGTGCGTACTCGTTGTAGTAATTGGCCGGGATCACGATGTCGGGGTTCACCGCCTTCATGCGCAGCACGATGTTGTTGAAGTCGCGTGTCGGGTTGGCGTGCTTGATGACTTCCTTGACGTCGTAGCCGAAGCCGGGCAACTCCTTGGCCAGCAGGTTGGCGGTGCCGGTGCCGAACAGGCTCTCCTCGTGGATGATCATCACGCTCTTGGCCGGCTTGCCGGCGGCGGTGTTCAGCACGTGCAGGTTCGACATCGCGATCTGCGCGCAAGTGCGGTAGCCGGGGCCGAAGCGGAAGGTGTTCTTCAACCCGCGCTCGACGATCTGGTCGGCCACGCCGACGTCGACCACGTGCGGCAGGTTGTACTTGGCGGCGGCTTGCGTGGTGGCCAGGCAGATCGCGCTGGCGTAGGCGCCCACCACGGCCGCGCAGCCGGCCTCGTTCATCTTCTCGATCTCGGCGGTGCCGGCCTGCGGCGTGCTCTGCGCGTCGCCCAGCATCACTTCGAGCTTGGCGCCACCCAGGGCCTTGATGCCGGCCTTGTTGATGTCGTCGATCGCCATCAGAGCGCCCTCGCGGCACTGCTGGCCCGAGTAGGCGAGGGCGCCGGTCACCGGGTGCAGGATGCCGACCTTCACGGCCTTCGGCTGTGCGCCGCCGACCAGCGGGAATGCCAACGCCGACGCGGCGGCGGCCGATCGTTGAATGAACGTGCGACGGTTGCTCATGGGCTGTTCTCCTTCAAGGGTGACCCGTCAATCAATGGAACTGCGCGGACAACTCGGTGCTGACCCACACTTTGGCGTCGATGCCACCGACGCGCGACAACTGCATCTCGTATTGGTAGCGATCGGGGTGGTACAGGCCTTGCAGCCACTGCACCGGCCGGTCGTCGCTGTCGTAGACCACGCGCTCCACCGCGAGCAGCGCCGTGCCCTTGGCCACGCCGAGGCGTGCTGCCACGGTGGCATCGGCCGGGCGGGCCGAGATGCTCTGCGTGGCGCGGCCGATGCGCACGCCGGCGCGCTCCAGCAGCAACAGGATCGGCTCGCGCGCCAGCTCGCGCTTGCCGA
The DNA here is from genome assembly GCA_035543655.1 of Burkholderiaceae bacterium. Taxonomy (GTDB): domain Bacteria; phylum Pseudomonadota; class Gammaproteobacteria; order Burkholderiales; family Burkholderiaceae_C; genus JAEUPI01. The sequence continues at coordinate 1,714 of DATKJN010000442.1, forward strand.
AGCCGCGTGCCAGCTCGTGCGGCACCCAGGTGGTGATGTGCGACAGCGGGCCATGCTGCGTGGCGCGCACCCGCACCGCCTTCTGCACGCGTGCGCGCGCCGGCAAGGCAAGGCGCTGGGCCACCGCGGGCGGGGCAGCGACCGTGTCGCACGACAACACGTTGACGCTCGTCTGCAGGCTTGCATGGACGATGTTCTCCAGCAAGCCGGCCATCTGTCCGGGCGCTGGTGCCGGCGCGGACGCGCGGTCGGATGGCGCGCGCGGCCGCGTGCCGCGGCCGGGCCGGCGGTCGATCAGGCCTTCCGCGGCAAGCCGCTCGAGCGCCTTGCGCACGGTGGCGCGAGCCACGCCGAACTGCTGCACCAGGCGCAGTTCCGGCGGCAGGCCGTCGCGGAAGCGGCCCTCGGCCAACTGCTCGCGCAGCACCAGGTAGACCTGGTGGTACTTGGGCAGCGGCACGGC
>DATKJN010000443.1:0-2637 GCA_035543655.1 Burkholderiaceae bacterium
CCACAGGGCGAGGTGAAGCTGCTGGACTTCGGCGTGGCCAAGCTGCTGGAGGACGACCCGCTGCCGGCGAGCAACCTCACGCAGCAGATCGGCCGCGCGGTGACGCCGGACTACGCGTCGCCGGAGCAGGTGGGAGGGCGCGCGGTCACGGTGGCCACCGATGTGTACTCGCTGGGCGTGGTGCTGTACGAGCTGCTCACCGGCGAGCGGCCCTATCGGGTGGACCTACACCACCCCGGCGCGCTCGAGCAGGCGATTCTCGCGGCGCAGGTGATGCCGGCCAGCGGCCAGGTCGCCAGTGGGCGCATCGCGCGCGCCCTGCGCGGTGACATCGACACCATCGTCGACAAGGCGCTGCGCAAGGAACCCGAGGCGCGCTATTCGAGCGTCGAGGCGATGGCCGCCGACGTGCGACGCCATCTCGAGGGACGGCCGATCGTGGCGCGGCCGATCGGCCGTGTCGAACGGGCATGGAAATTCGTGCAACGCCACCGCGGCGCGGTGCTGGCCTCGACCCTGGTCGCGGCCACCGTGCTGGCCGGCCTGATCGGCACGTTCACGCAGGCGCGGCGCGCCGAAGCGCAAGCCGTCACCGCGCAACAGCAACGCGACCTGGCGCTCCAAGAGCTCGGCCACGCCGAGGCCGTCGACGAGCTGATGCGCTATGTGCTGAGCGAGAGTTCCGACAAGCCGTTCACCACGCCCGAGCTGCTGCGCCGCGCCGAGCTGCTGGTCGATGCGCGGTTCGCCAACGATGCCAGCCAGCGGGCGCGCCTGCTCATGACGCTGGCCGATCTGTACCGCGAGGTCGGTGACAACAAGCAGGCCGAGGCCGTGCTGGCGCGTGCACAGTCGTCGGTGGAGGCCACGCAGGATGCGTCGCTGGCCGCGCAGTTGCACTGCATGCGCGCCGGCGTCTACGGCCACCTGGGCCAGCTCAAGGAGGCCAAGGCGCTGCTCGACGAAACCTGGACCGGCTTGCGCTCCGGCACGCCGAGCGCGCAGGCGCTGGTGGCCTGCCATGTCGAGGGGGCGAGCGTGAGTCGCAACCTCGGCGACACCGAGTCGATGCTGGCGCACGCGCAAGCCGGACTGCGCCTGATCGGCGAGCCGCGTCCCGGCCAGCTGGTGCAGGCCATCGTGATGGAGGTGTGGATCGGCGAGGCCCACGGCCTGCGCGGCGACCTTGCGCGCGCGATCGCGGCGCACGAGCGCGCCATCGAACGGCTGCAGGCCATCGGTCGCAGCAACACCGGCATCGTGTCGACGATGCAGCACAACCTCGCCGGCTACCTGTCGCGCGCCGGCCATCAGCTCAAGGCAGCCGAGGCATTGAAGCGGCATCTCGCGCTCGAAGGGCCGCCCGGCCAGCCGCGCGACCCGTCGAGCCTGACCAACTATGGCCGCATGCTGGTGCGCATCGGTCGATACGACGAAGCGCAGCCGCTGCTGGAGCGTGCGCTGGCGGCCTACGAGTCCAACGGCAACCCGCGCGGCGCGGCCTTCACGCGCCTCGGCCTCGCCACATCGGTGTGCCACCGCGAGCCGCTGGTGCGCTGCGATGCACAACTCGCCGAGGTGACCGCGGCGCTGCGCGCGGTGTTGCCGCCCAAGCATTCGGTGTTCGCCAGCCTGCAGGTGCAGTCGGGGCTGGCGGCACTGAATGCACAGCAGTGGCAGCGGGCGGCGCAGCAGCTGCAGGCCGCTGTCGAGGGCTTCGATGCTGCGGCCGACCGCACGCCGGCGCGCGCGCAGGCGCAGGCGCTGCTCGCGCGCGCCGAACAGCAGGCGGGCCGGCCCGAACGCGCGCGGCGGCTCGCCGATGACGCGGTGGCCGCGGCGCGCGCCGACATGCAGGGCCAGCCGCAGACCGAGTGGCTCGGCAGCGCGCTGCTGGCGCAAGGCGTGGTGCTGGCGGCGCAGGGCGAAACCGCGCAGGCGCGCGCGGTGCTCGGCGAGGCGCTGAACCAGCTGCAATCGTCGATGGGCCCCGACGCCTGGGCCACGCGCGACGCGCGCACGAGGCTGGCCTCGCTGTAGCGGCGCGCTTGAAGGACACTGCCGGTGATGAGTTCGCGCGCCACGCCCGACACCCAGCACCTGCAGCAGCTGAACACGCTGCTCGAGGTCGGGCTCGCGCTGCCCGATGGCGACCGCGAGGCCTGGTTGCAGGCCTTGCCCGAAGGCCAGCGCAGCCTGGTGCCGCTGCTGCGCGCGATGCTGCGTCGCTCGTCGGTGGAGTCCGACGAGTTCATGCGCGCGCCCGCTGGCTTGGGGCTCGACGAGCCCGAGGAGCCTGCCGATGCCGCCGGCGACGTGATCGGTCCGTACCGGCTGATCAGCGAGTTGGGGACGGGTGGCATGGGCACGGTGTGGCTGGCCGAACGCGCCGATGGTGAGCTGCGGCGGCAAGTGGCGCTGAAGCTGCCGCGCAGCGGCTGGACGAGCGGGCTGGCGCAGCGCATGGCGCGCGAGCGCGACATCCTGGCCGCGCTGGAGCACCCGCGCATCGCCCGGCTGTACGACGCCGGCACCACGCCGGAGGGCCGGCCGTGGCTGGCGATGGAGCGCATCGACGGCGTGACCATCGACCAGCACTGCCGCGAGCACCAGCTCGACGTGGCGGCACGGCTGCGC
>DATKJN010000444.1:0-10808 GCA_035543655.1 Burkholderiaceae bacterium
GCTGACGAACGCCGGCTGCTCGACGCCGGCGTGGCCGATGGCAGCGCCAAGAACATCAGCCTGCGCGGCCCGAACGACGAGGTGCGCGGCGCCGCTGCGGCGCACGCCGACGCGCTGCGGCGGATGATCCAGCGCTACCGCACCCAAGCCACGACGCTGGCCGAGCGGCTGTTCCCGCACTACCGAGGCCGGTTGAGGCCGGGCAACCCGTCGTATCGGCCGGTCGGCATCGAAGGCCGCGAGACCAGCTGGCGCAAGGACGACACGCGCCTGCACGTCGATGCATTCCCGTCCAATCCGATGCACGGCCAGCGCCTGCTGCGCGTGTTCCACAACCTCAACCCGCGCGGCCAGCCGCGCAGCTGGCGCGTCGGCGAACCGTTCGAGGACTTCGCGCGCCGCTTCCTGCCGGCGATCCCGCGGCCGTTGCCGGGCTCGGCCGCGCTGCTGCACGCACTGCACATCACGAAGTCGCGGCGCAGCGCATACGACCACTACATGCTGCAGCTGCACGACCGGGTCAAGGCCGACGCGGCCTACCAGCGCGACGCACCGCAGCAGGCGATCGACTTCGCGCCCGGCACCACGTGGGTGGTCTACAGCGACCAGGTGCTGCACGCCGCGATGGGAGGGCAGTTCATGATGGAGCAGACCTTCTATCTCGATCCATCGGACCTGCAAACCCCGGCCAGTGCGCCGCTGGCGGTGCTGCAGCGGCTGCTCGACCGGCCCTTGCTGTAGCGCGCCGCAGTGGCACTGGCCGTTCACCCCTTCCGCCCGCGGCTGGCCGACGCATTCAAGGACTACTCGCGCGAGCGCTTCGTCAAGGACCTCGTGGCCGGCCTCACCGTGGGCGTGGTGGCGCTGCCGCTGGCGATGGCGTTCGGCATCGCCTCGGGCGTCAAGCCCGAGCAGGGGCTGATCACCGCCATCGTCGCCGGCTTCCTGATCAGCGCGCTCGGCGGCTCCAACGTGCAGATCGGCGGACCGGCCGGCGCGTTCATCGTCATCGTCTACGGCATCGTCGAACGCTACGGCCTGACCAACCTGTTGATCGCCACCGCGCTCGCCGGGTTGCTGCTGTTCCTGATGGGGCTGTTCAAGCTGGGTGCGCTGGTGCGCTACGTGCCGGTGGCGATCGTGATCGGCTTCACCAACGGCATCGCCGTGCTGATCGCGTTGTCGCAGATGCGCGACCTGCTCGGGCTGTCGATCGCCAAGATGCCGGGGGATTTCTTCGCGCAGCTCCAGGTGCTGAGCGCGCACGTGCACGCGATCAACCCGCATGCGCTGTTGCTGGGGCTGCTCACCTTCGTGCTGCTGTTCGTGTGGCCGCGCCTGTTTGCCGGCAACATGCTGCCCTCGGCGGTGCTCGAAGGCCGCACGCTGCGCACCGCGGCGCGGGTGCCCGGTCCGGTGATCGCGCTGCTGACGCTGACGCTGCTCGCGCACTACCTCGACATGCCGGTGGAAACCATCGGCTCGCGGTTCGGCGGCATCCCCGCCACGCTGCCGTCGCTCAGCCTGCCGCCGTTCAGCTGGGAGTCGGCCAAGCAGCTGGTGATACCGACTGTCACCATCGCAGCGCTCGGCGCGATCGAGTCGCTGATGTGCGCGCGCATCGCCGACAACCTCACGCCGCAGCAGCCGCGCCACGATCCCAACCAGGAGCTGATGGCGCAAGGCGTGGCCAACTTCGTGGTGCCGTTCTTCGGCGGCATTCCCGCCACCGGCACGATTGCGCGCACGGTGACCAACCTGCGCGCCGGCGCCACCTCGCCGGTGTCCGGCATCGTGCACGCGTTCACGCTGTTGGCGGTGGTCTTGGTGGCGGCGCCGCTGGCCGCCCACGTGCCGCTGGCGGTGCTGGCGGGCATCCTGCTGTTCGTGGCGTGGAACATGGGCGAGTGGCACGAGTTCGTGCGCCTGCGCCAGTTCAGCCTGCAGTACCGCACGATCCTGATCGGCACCTTCGTGCTGACCGTGGTGTTCGATCTCACGGTGGCGGTGCAGGTCGGCCTGCTGCTGGCCTGCGTGTTCTTCATCTACCGGATGAGCACGCTGTTCAGCGTGCAGCCGTACAGCGCGGGCGAGAGCGCCGTGCCGCACGGCGTGCAGGTGTTCGAGCTGTTCGGCTCGCTGTTCTTCGGTGCGGTGGGCAAGATCGAATCGCTGCCCGCGCAGATCCACGAGCACACGCGTGCCGTGGTGCTGGAGATGCACCGCCTGATCTCGATGGACACGTCGGGGCTCGACGCACTGCAGCAGCTGCACCGCGCGCTGAAGGTGCGCAACGTGGCGCTGGTGCTGGCCAACGTCAACGAGCAGCCGCTGTCGCTGATCCGCCGCTCCGGGTTCGAGCACGTGCTCGGCGCCGACCAGATCGTGCCGACGGTGTCGGCCGCCCTGCTCGACGACCCGCATACCTCGATCGGCGGGCCGCGTTGAGGCGCACGCACTGCGGCGGGCGCCGCGTCGCAGCCCGCTAAAATGCCGCTCTGCCGTCCGTTCCCCTCGAGCCCGCACCATGCCGCTGTTCTGGAAAGCCTACAAATCCGAGATCACCGAGTTCATCGAGGAACTGAAGGCCAAGAAGCCCAGCCTCGAGGCCGAACAGCGCGCCGGCCGGGCCTTGCTGTGGGACCGCGACATCGACCGCGCCGCACAGGCCGACTACGGCGACGCGCGCGTGGCGCAGCAGGGCTACGTCTACCAGACCGAAGTCGGCAGCAACACCGGCAAGTAGGCAGCGCGCGCGTGAACGACACCATCGCGCTGGAAGAAGCCGCAACCAGCAGCGACGCCCAGGCGTTGCCGGTCGACGGCGTGGCGGTGGCGCGCCTGTACGGCGAGCCGCTGTTCAAGCTGCCGCAGGACTTGTACATCCCGCCCGACGCGCTCGAGGTGTTCCTCGAGGCCTTCGAAGGCCCGCTCGACCTGCTGCTGTACCTGATCCGGCGCCAGAACTTCAACATCCTCGACATCCCGCTGGCGGATGTGACCAAGCAGTACCTGGAGTACGTCGACCAGATCCGCTCGCGCAACCTCGAACTCGCCGCCGAGTACCTGCTGATGGCGGCGATGCTGATCGAGATCAAGTCGCGCATGCTGCTGCCGGCTCGCAAGACCCAGGATGGCAAGGAGGCCGAGGACCCGCGCGCCGAACTCGTGCGCCGGCTGCTCGAGTACGAGCAGATCAAGCTGGCGGCCGCCAAGCTCGACGCGCTGCCGCTGCTCGGCCGCGACTTCGTGCGCGTGCAGGTGCTGCAGCCGGCCCTCACCGAGCCCCGGCTGCCGGTGGTCACGCCCGACGACCTGCGCCAGGCCTGGGCCGACATCAGCCGGCGCGCCACGCTGAAGGCGCACCACCACATCACGCGCGAGCAGCTGTCGGTGCGCGAGCACATGAGCATCGTGCTGCGGCGCCTGCAGGGCCGCCGCTTCGTCGAGTTCCACGACCTGTTCGACGCGCGCGCGCCGTCGCAGGTGATCGTGGTCACCTTCATCGCGTTGCTCGAGTTGGCGCGCGAAAGCCTGCTCGAGGTGACGCAGGCCGAGGCGTTCGCCCCGATCTACGTGCGGCTGGCGTATTCGCCGAACTGAGCCGGTTGGCGGCAGACCGGCTCGCGCTTCAGCGCAGCCCCAGCTTGAACGCGATCATCGCGCGCAGCTTGCCCGGCACCACGGGCTTCAGCAGCAGGTGGAAGTCGTGTTCGGCCGCTTCGCGCTCGTGGTTCGACAGCACGCTGCCGGTGACCACGATGGCCGGGATCGGGCGATCGAGCATGCCGCGCAGCGCGCGGATCGCTTCCACGCCGGTGTGACCGGACTCGAGCCGGTAGTCGGCGATGATCAAGTCGGGCTGCAGCATCGTCGGCTCGGCGGCCTGCACCCATTGCTGGCAGGCCTGCAAGCTGTCGAACGAGATCACGCTGGCGCCCCAGCTCTTGAGCAGCACCTCGAGCCCGCTTTGCACCGCCGGATCGTCTTCGATCATCACCACCAGGCGGCGGTCGAGCGTGAGGCCCAGCGGTGCACTCGATCGGGCGGGCAGCGCGGGCACCGGCCGCGGACGGCCGACCGGCACCTCGAGCGTGAACACGCTGCCCTTGCCGGCGACCGAACGCAGGCCGAGCGGCGCGTTCATCAGCGACGACAACCGCCGCACGATCGCCAGGCCGAGACCGAGGCCCTTGCGCTGATGCGGGTCGGGCGTGCTGGCGGCGTCGTGCACCTGCACGAACTCGTCGAACACGCGCTCGCGATCGGCTTCCCGGATGCCGATGCCGGAGTCCCACACCTGCAGCAGCAGCCGGTTGCCGCGCGTGCGCGCGCACACCAGCACGCCGCCGTCGGTGGTGTAGCGCAACGCGTTGGAGGTGAGGTTGCGCACGATGCGCTCCACCAGCACCGGGTCGGCGTAGGCATGGCGGTGACCGCCGCGCACCGTGAGCACCAGGCCCTTCTCGAATGCGATCGGCTCGAAGTGCAGCCGGATCTTGCGGAACACTTCGTCGAGCTGGAAGTCGGTGGGCCGCGGCTCGACACCACCGGTGTCGATCTTGGTGATGTCCATCAACTCGGAGAACAGGCCATCGAGCGCATCGACCGACTGGTTGATGCTGTTGATGAGCTGCATGGTCTCGTTGTCGCGACTGCTCTTTTGCCGCAGCGCCTCGGCGAACAGGCCGAGCGCGTGCAGCGGCTGGCGCAGATCGTGGCTGGCGGCGGCGAAGAACTGCGTTTTCGCGCGGTTCGCCAGCTCGGCGTCGTGGCGCGCCGCCTCGGCCAGCGCGGTCTCGGCGCGCAGCTGTTCAGCCAGCCGCTGCGCACGCGCTTTCAGCTCCACCAGCTCGCCGAAGCTGTCGCGGTAGTTGCGCCCCAGGCGCACCGTCATCGCCAGGATCAGCACCGCGACCGCGGCCAGGCCGACCATGCCGGGCCCGCCGACCAGGATCACGCGTGCGATCGTCGGCACCAGGCTCAAGCCGATGTAGGCGAAGAAGATCGAACGCTGCCACCCCAACAGCGGGGTCGAGCCGACACAGAACGCATAAATCACCAGCACCATGGCCAGCTGGTGCAGCGGCTCGCCGTGCCCGTAGAACAGCCAGCCGGCAGAGCCCCACAGCGCGCCGGAGGCCAGCGTGCCGAGGTTCCAGGCACGCAACCAGTGCACGCTGGCCACATCGTCGGCCGGCGACGCGCGGCGGTACGACCACACGGTCCAGCCGCGCGCGGCCATCACCACGGCGAACACGAACGCCCAGCCGCCGAGGATCCACGGCGACACCGCGCCCTTGAACAACGCGATGAAGGTCACCGCGGCGAGCACGTAGCTGAGGTTGGTGGTGGCCGCATAGGAAAACAGCGCGTGCACGCGATCGGCCAGCGCGCCGGGCGCCGTGAGCGCAGCGGCGATGCCCGGGCTCGGCACGGCTTCGGGTGCGGCGGGTGCAGCGGCGGTGTGGTTCATCGTGCAGGGCGCGCCGCGGTCGCGGCGCGCCGAAGGCTCAGCGTTGAGAGGTGGTGCGCCACGCCGCCAGGCCGGGGTTGGCCTGCGACATCTGGCTCACCGCCAGCACGGCCTGCGTGCGCGAGCTGACGCCGAGCGCGCGCAGCACCGCGGCCACGTGGTCCTTCACGGTCTCGACCGACAGCGACAGCTCGCGCGCGATCAGCTTGTTGGGCATGCCCTTGAGCAGCAACGCCAGCACCTCGGCCTGGCGCGGCGTGAGGCCGAGCGACTCGAAGCTGCGCACCTTCTGCGCCGGCTCGGGCGCGGCCAGCGGCTCCTCGGGCACTCGGCGCATCACCGCCGGCACGGTGTCGCCGCCGGGCGGCGGCGCCGGCAGGCCGAGCATCATCGGCGGGATGTAGACGCCGCCGGACATCACCATGCGCAGCGCCTCGAACAGATCGCGATTCGACGCGCGCTTGGGCACGAAGCCCATCGCACCCATGTCGATGGCGCGGATCACGTCGACCTGGCGCTCGGTGGCCGACACCACCACCACCGGCAGCGCGGGGTACAACGTGCGCAACTCGGCCAGCAGATCGAAGCCATCTTCCTCGCCGAGGCCGAGGTCGAGCAGCGCGAGATCGAAGCCGGTGTCGCGCTTGAGCGCCGCGCGCGCCTCGTCGGCACTGGCCACGCCGAACACCGTCACGTCGTCGCCCAGGCCCTGGATCACGGCCTGCAACGCACTCAGGATCAGCGGATGGTCATCGACCAGCAGCACCTTCATCGTTCACCTCGTGCTGCCATTGTGCACACCGTACGCGGTCAGAGGTATCGGCGCGATACCGTCTCGGCCACGCACACCGGCTTGTCGCTGCCGTCGCGCTCCATCGTCACTTCCATCACCAGCTGCGCGCCGCCGTCGAGCGGGTCGTAGCTGAGCAACTTCAAACGCGCGCGGATGCGGCTGCCGGAGGGCACCGGCGCCGGAAAGCGCACGCGGTTGAGCCCGTAGTTCACGCCCATGCGCACGTCGTCGACCTTCAGCGCCGACTCGGCAAGCTTGGGCAGCAGCGACAGCGTGAGGAAGCCGTGCGCGATCGTGGTGCCGAACGGCCCCTCGGCGGCGCGCTCGCGATCGATGTGGATCCACTGGTGGTCGCCGGTGGCGTCGGCGAACTTGTCGATCATCGCCTGGTCGACCGTGAGCCACTCGCCGACGGCGAGCTCTTCGCCCACGCGCGCTTTCAGACTCGCCAATGTGGGGATGTGGATCATCGTCACAGCCATTCCACCAGCGGTTTCCATTGCTCGAGGTCGCGTTCCACGCGGCTGGGCGTCACGTCCCACAGCGTGAGGCCGCGCGCGGCGATGTGCACGTAGTTCTGCGTGTCGCGCAGATAGCCCAGCACCGGCGCCTTCAGCTTGGGCAGGAACTGATGCAACTGGTCGTTGGAGATGGTGTTCTCCTTGACCCGCATGCCGACCATGCCGATCTTCACGTCGTTGCCGCGTTTGTGTTCGCGCAGCTCGTTGACGAACGCATGCGTGGCCTGGATGTCGAACAAGCTCGGCTGCAGCGGGATCACGATGCGCTCGGCCACGCGCAGCACGGCATCGAGCAGCTTGCCGTGCAGGCCGGCCGGCGTGTCGAGCACCATGTGCGTCACGCCCTTGGGCGCCTTGAAGGTCGATTCACCGATCAGGTCCCAGCTCTGGATCTTGGGCGCCGCCTCCGGACGCAGCGCCAGCCACTGTCGCGACGACTGCTGGCGATCGACGTCGCCCAGCATCACGCCATGGCCTTGGCGCGCGTACAGGCCAGCGATGTTGGTGGCCAGCGTGCTCTTGCCGACCCCGCCCTTGGGGTTGGCCACGACGATCACGGGCATGCGTCCTCCTCTTCGATGGGGCTTGCTTGCCGTGGCTGCGCCGCATCGCGGCGCCAATGGTAATGGGCCGGCACTTGCGGCCGGCACCGGACAAACCACGGGCCATCGTGCACACTGCGTCGATGCACGACATCCTGGTGTTGCTCGCGCACCCCGATCTGGAGCACTCGCGCGTGCATGCCGCGCTGCGCACGGCCCTGTCGCAAGGCGCCACTGGCGCCGCCGCGCGCTGGCAACTGCGCGACCTGTATGCGTTGTATCCGGACTACGACATCGACATCGTGGCCGAGCAGGCGGCGCTGAAGGCGGCCCGGCTGGTGGTGTGGCTGCATCCCGTGCACTGGTACGGCATGCCGCCGTTGCTGAAGATGTGGCTCGACCAGGTGTTCGCCTATGGCTGGGCCTACGGTCCCGGCGGCACACAACTCAGCGGCAAGGACCTGTGGCTCGTGGTGTCCACCGGTGGCACCGAACAGTCGTACCGGCCCGATGGCCACAACCGCTTCTTCATCGACGCGTTCTGGCCGCCTTACGAGCAGACCGCCCAACTGGCCGGCATGCGCTTCCTGCCGCCGCTGGTGCTGCATGGCGCGCACCACGTGTCGGCGAACGAGATCGAGGAGCACGTCAACACCGTCACCGAGCACCTGCGCCGCTGGCCCGACTGGCCGGAGATCGCCGACCTGATGCCCTGCATCCAGGGCGAGGCCCCCGAAGGCGAGCGCCCGGCACCGGAGCTGGCTGATGCACCGGTGACCGAGGCACAGCTGGCCGAAGTGGCACGATGACCGAAGCGCACATGCCGAACTGGCTGTCGCTCGGCCTGGTGTATCTCGCCGCCGCGGTGATCGCGGTGCCGCTGGCGCGCTTTCTCGGACTGGGCTCGATCATCGGCTACCTCGGCGCGGGCATCGTGATCGGCCCGTTCGGCTTGAACCTGGTGAGCGATGCCCAGGCCATGCTGCACTTCGCCGAGTTCGGCGTCGTGCTGATGCTGTTCCTCGTCGGGCTCGAGCTCGAGCCGCGGCGGTTGTGGGCGATGCGCCGGCCGATCTTCGGCTGGGGCAGCGTGCAGTTGTTCGGCTCCACGCTGTTGATGTTCGGCGTCGGTGTGCTGGCCGGCGCGCCGTGGCGTCTGGCGCTGGTGGCCGCGCTCGGCCTGGCGATGTCGTCGACGGCGATCGGCCTGGCGGTGCTGGCCGAGCGCAACCTCGGCAACACCACCGCTGGGCAAGGTGTGCTGTCGGTGGCACTGCTGCAGGACATCGCAGCGATCCCGATCCTGGCGCTCGTGCCTTTGCTGGCCGCGGGCGGCGGCCTGCACGACGACGGTGGACCGCCGCTGTGGGTCGAGGCGGCGCGCGCGCTCGGCGTGATCGCGGTCATCGTGCTCGGCGGCCGCTTGCTGCTGCGCCCTGCACTGCGCTGGATCGCGCGCAGCGAAACACCCGAGATCTTCACCGCTGCCGCGCTGCTGCTGGTGGTGGCCACCGCGGCGCTGATGTTGTCGGTGGGCCTGTCGATGGCGCTCGGCGCGTTCCTGGCCGGCGTGCTGCTGGCCGAGAGCGAGTACCGGCGCGAGCTCGAGACCGACCTCGAGCCGTTCAAGGGCCTGCTGCTCGGCCTGTTCTTCATCGCCGTGGGCATGGGCATCGACTTCAACGTGGTGATGCGCCACCCGGGGTTGATCGTCGCGTTGGTGTTCGGCTTCGTGTTGCTGAAGACGATCGTGCTGTGGGGCATGGCGCGTGCGATGCCGGTCCCGCTCGCCGAACGGCCGGAGTTCGTCATCCTGCTCGCGCAGGGCGGCGAGTTCGGCTTCGTGGTGTTCCAGACCGCGACGCAAGGCCGGGTGATCGATGGCGAAGCGGCTTCGGTGCTGGTCGCCGTGGTCACCGTCTCGATGCTGCTCACGCCGCTGCTGCTGCTGGCGGCAGACCGCTGGTGGGCCGCGCACCTGCGGGCGCACCGCGTCGAGCCGACCGAGCATCGCCTCGACGCACCGCAGGATGCCCCGGTGATACTCGCCGGCTTCGGGCGCTATGGCCAGATCCTCGCGCGCCTGCTGTTTTCCACCGGCGTGCGCGTGACCGTGCTCGACCACGATGCCGAGCAGGTCGAGGCCGCGCGCCAGTTCGGCTGGCGCGTGTACTACGGCGACGCGACCCGGCTCGATCTGCTGCGGGTGGCGGGCGCCGCCTCGGCGAAGGTGCTGGTGGTGGCGATCGACGACGTGGAGCAGAACCTGGCGCTGGTCGATCTGGCGCGCGAGCACTTTCCGCAGCTCACGATCGTGGCCCGCGCGCGCGACGCGCCGCATTGGACGCAGCTGCACCAACGCGGCGTGCGCTGGATCGAACGCGAGACGCTCGATGCCGCCTTGATGAGCGGCCGCAGCGTGCTGCAGCAGCTTGGCGTGGAGCCGTACCGGGCACGCCGGCTGGCGCTGCACTTCCGGCGCCACAGCATCGAGCAGCTGGTGACGATGGCACCCCACCTCGGCGACCGGGCGCGCCTGATCTCGATCAGCAAGGCCGGGCGGCAGCAGCTCGAGCAGCTGCTGGCGCAGGAACGCGATCTGGCGCAGCGCACACGCGGCCGCCTGCAGGACGGCGCGCGCGACGACGGCGCGCCGGGCTGATGCTTCGCGTCAGCTCAGGCCGTCCCAGGTGAGCTTGATGCCGGTGACGAGCAAGCCGGCGGACACGAGCCGATAGAACCACACGGGCGGCAGCCGGCGCAGCAGCTTGAGCCCGAGCCACACGCCGAGCACCGCAAACGGTGCCAGCACCATTGCACTCAGCATGTTGGTGACATCGATCAGGCCGAGCCACGCATACGGCAGCCACTTCGACGCGTTGAGCGTGGTGAAGAACACCGTCGTGGTGGCGGCAAACACCGCCGGCGCCAACCGCATCGGCAGCAACGCGATCGAGATCGGCGGCCCGCCGGCGTGGGCAACGAAGCTGGTGATGCCCGACACCAGCCCGGCAAGCGCGGTGAACCACTTGGGCACCACACGCGAATGCGTGCCGGCCGACGACCACGCGCGCTGCGCCAGGAACAGCAGGGTCATCACGCCCAGCACGGCCGACACCGTCTTCGGCGTCAACACGCCGAACAGCAGGAAGCCCACCACGGTGCCCGCCAGTCCGGATGGCAACAGGATCCACAGCAGCGCGCGGTCGCGCTCCTTGATCAACGCCGCCAGCCCGAACAGATCGCCCACCGTCAACAGCGGCAGCACGATGGCCGCCGCCTGCGGCACCGGCATGACCAGGGCAATCAACGGCACCGCGAGAATGCCGAAGCCGCCGGCCACGCCGCTCTTGCCGATCCCCACGAGCAACGCGCCGGGAATGGCAACGGCATAGAACGCGGGGTCGGTGATGAGGGTCAAGGTGGCGCGCGTGACGGCGCGGCCGTCGGTGAAGCGACAATTGTCCCGTGTTCCA
>DATKJN010000445.1:0-2182 GCA_035543655.1 Burkholderiaceae bacterium
GATGCCTTGCGCGTCGACCACGGTGGCGCGCAACTCGACGCTCTCTTTCTTGATGCCGAAGATGTCGGCCTCGAAGCGCCGCGCATAGAGGTCGCGGAACAGCGGTTCCATCCACGTGGTGTCGAGTCCGCCGGTGCTGCGTGCCTCCAACAGGCTGGCCATCAGGTGCGCGGTCTCGACCAGCGACTCCTCGGCCGACTCCCGGTAGCGCGGGTCGATGTCGGCCAGCAGCCGCCACATCAGCACGCCGACACCGACGGTGTAGACCAGCAGGATGCCGACGAAGATGCGCGTGCGGGCGGTCATCGTGGGCTGCTGCGGTGGAACTGGGCGTGGTTCACCAGCCAATTCGGCCCGCCGCGTCGGGCTGGGTTCGCCAAGATGGCAGCAAGGTTGCACATGCACTCTGGAGACCAACGGTGAAGGCTTCCGTCAACCGGCTCGGACTGGGTGGCCAGCTCGCCCTGGGTTTCGGCCCTCCGCTGGCGGGCCTGGCGCTGCTCACTGCACTGGCGGCGTGGCACACGCAAGCCGACGCGCGCCATGCGGTGCTGATCGTGGGAGGTGTGCTGCTCGTGGTGGTTGCCGTGCTGGCGATGTGGGTGTCGCAAGAGCTCGCGCAATCGATCGGTCGCGCCAGCAACACCGCTCGCAGCCTGTCGAACGGAGACCTCAAGGCGCCGGCAGAGAGCGTTTCGGGCGGTCCCTGCGCCGAGCTCGACGCGGCTCTCCAGGCATTGCGTACGCGTTTGTCGGGCACCCTGGGCGACATGCAAAAGGGCATGACTGCAGTGGCCGCCACGTCGTCGAAGATGGCGCGCGACAACAGCGCGCTGGTCACGCGCACGCGCGAGCAGTCCGCCTCGCTGCAGCAGACCGCTGCCGCGCTGGCGCAGCTCACCGCCACCGTGAAACTCAACGCCGATCACGCGCAGCAGGCCAACCATGAAGTGACCACCGCATCCGACCGCGCCAATCGCGGCGGCGACGTGGTTGGCCAGGTGGTCAGCACGATGGGATCGATCAAGCAGAGCTCGCACCGCATCGTCGACATCATCGGCGTGATCGATGGCATTGCGTTCCAGACCAACATTCTTGCCCTCAACGCCGCGGTCGAAGCCGCGCGGGCCGGTGAACAGGGCCGTGGCTTCGCGGTGGTGGCGAGCGAGGTGCGCACGCTGGCGCAACGTTCTGCCGCAGCTGCCAAAGAGATCAAGGCGCTGATCGGCGAATCGGTCGAGTGTGTCGACAACGGTGCTCAACTCGTCGACGAGGCCGGCCGCACGATGGAGGCCATCGTCGCGTCGGTGCAATCGGCCGCCGAACTGATCCGCGGCATCAGCCAGGCGAGCAAGGAACAGAGCGGTGGCATTCAATCGGTCAGCGAGGCGATCGAAAACCTCGACGGCCTGGTGCGCCAGAACGACGTGGTGGTGAAAGACGCCCACAGTGCAGCCAACACGCTCAACCAACACGCGGTGGCGGTGATGAAGGGCATGGCGTCGTTCGACGTCGGCGCGCGCGCGCACGGCACCGCGGCCGAAGCCACCGCGCTGGTACAGCGGGCGCAGGCGTACTTCAACCAACACGGCCGTGAGGCGTTGGTGGCAGAGATCGCCAAGCTGGAGCGCGGTGCCTTCGTCGATCGGGACCTGTATCTGATGGCGATTGCAGTCGACAGCGCGAAGTTCGTTGCGCACGGCAACAATCCCCGCGTGATCGGCAACGGCCCGGCCAGCAAAGACGTCGACGGCAAGCTGTTCGTCGTTGAGATGGCACGCTTGGCCAAGGCGCAGGGCAGCGGCTGGGTCGAGTACAAGTGGGAGCATCCGGTCAGCAACGAGATCGGTGTCAAGGCCACTTACGTCCAGCGCATGGGCGACCTCGCGGTGGCCTGCGGCATCTACAAACACTGAGCGTTCGCGCCGCGTTGCATCAGCGCGGCAGCACGGCCGGCAGGTCTTCGGCCAGCGCGTAGCCCACGCCTCGATGCGTGCGGATCGGCTCCAGCGCGGGGGCCACCGCCTTCAGCTTGGCGCGGACCGTCTTCACGTGCGCATCGACGGTGCGATCGAGGCTGTCGCTGCTGCCGTCCCACACCAGTTCGAGCAACGCGTCGCGCGTGTACACGTGGCCCGGCCGCCGCACCAGCGTGCGCAACAGGCCGAATTCGTAGCGCGAC
>DATKJN010000446.1:0-14036 GCA_035543655.1 Burkholderiaceae bacterium
CTGGTGTCGGCGTCGGTCAGCTCGGTGAGGTTGCCCACGCCCATCAGGATCGGTGCGTCGGGAAAGCGCTCGCGCAAGCGGTGGTAGCGCACGATCGATGCGGTGAAGCCGAACGGAATCGGGTCGAGGATGGAGTCGGCCAGAAAGGCGCGGCCGCGTGCCGACAGCGCGTCGATCGCGCCGTACAGCGACTCCTCGTCGCCGCCGCGCCGCGGCACCAGCACCGGGGTGGCCGCCACCTCGTCGGCGATCCACAGCGTGTCTTGCGTCAGGCTGAGCAGATAGTCCGCGCCGGCACGGCCTCCGCGCAACAGCTCCTGCGGGTTCATCGAGTCCACGCTGACCGCGCAGCCGGCTTGCTTCAACGCGCGCACGCTGTCTTCGAGATGATCGAACGCCGTCTCCGGCAGGCAGCCGAGGTCGATCACGTCGGCGCCGTCGCGCCGCAGCGCCTGCGCGCGTTCGATGATCGCCTCGACGCTCAAGCGTGGCGCATCGACGATCTCGGCAAAGATCGCGACCTCGCGCTGGCTCAGATCGACCGGCTGCGCCGCACGGTCGAAGAACTGCGGCAGGTCCTTCAGCTCTTCGGGGCCACGCTGCACCGGCATGCCGTAGTGCGCGCTGAGCGCAGCGAGGTCGCCGCGGCAGCGGCCGGGCACGATGATGCGCTGCGCCTGCACCGGTGGCTGCACGCGGCGGCGGATCAGGTCGGCCGTCATCAGCGCGGCCACCTGCAAGCCGATCTCGCGCACCTCCCAGCTGAACGCCGGCGGCTCGATCCCGGACAGCACGCGCTCGAGTTGCGGCTGCGCCAGCCGGCCGGTCAGGAAGACGATGTGTTCCATGCCAGTGACAGGTCGTTCAGGCGCGCCTGCAGCGCTGCCTCCAGTTCTTGCGGTGACGACACGACATGGCAGAAATCGATGCCGCGCAGGCGCTCCACGTTGTCGAGCTCGATGCGCCGCGGACGCAGCGTGACCCAATCGTGCGGCGACTTGGTCACCACCGTGGGTTCGGTGTCGCACGCAAACACGATGCCCGGGATGCCGAGCTTGCCGGCTTGCGCGAACATGTTGGTCGGCAGCGTGTCGCTGATGCCGTAGGCGCACTTGGCCACCGTGTTGCTGGTGGCCGGCGCGATGACGACCGTGTGGTACACGTCGGAATAGAGCATGCCCACCGGCACGGCGCTGGCCGTCTTGTCGCGCAGCAGCCGAAAGCCGGGGCCGAAGCGCGGCTTCAGTTCATCGAGGCGCAGCTGGTACAGCGGCAACACCTCTTCGGCCGCGTCGGACAGGAACAAGTCGAGCGCTGGCAACCGGGCTGCCAGCGCGATCGATTCTTCGAGGTAGTGGCCTGAGCCGGTGACGCACCAGGCGAAACGCGGGCGCTGCTGGGTCGATGTGGCCTTGCCACTGTCTGTCGTCACTCGGGGTGGGAGACTTCGATGTGGAGCTTGTGCAGCTTGCGGTAAAGGGTGTTGCGGCTGACGTCGAGCGCCTTGGCCACATTGCTCACGTTCCAGCGATGTTGTTCGAGCAGGCGCAGCAGCACCTGCCGCTCGTTGGCCTGGATCGGGTTGAGCTTGACCGGCGGCTCAGACTCCGTCGCTGCCGACTCCGTGGCCACGCGCGGCGCAGCCGCCACGGCCGCGGGCGGCGTCGGCGCCACCACGGCCAGCAGCGAAGGCAGGTGTTCGCGGGTGATCGGCTTGCCATCGGCCAACGCCGCAGCGGTGCGCAACACATGGCGCAGCTGCCGGATGTTGCCCGGCCATGGATGCTGCATCAACAGGCTCTCGGCCTCGGGGGACAGCTTGGCATCGTCGCCCCCTTCGGCGGCCAGCACGCTGACGATCAGATCGTGGCAGTCGCTGCGCTCGCGCAGCGGCGGGATCTGCAGCTCGATGCCGGCCAGGCGGTAGTACAGGTCTTCGCGGAAGCGCCCTTCGCGCACCAGCGCCGGCAGGTGCTGGTGGCTCGCGCTGATGAGCTGGAAGTTGACGGCGTGCGTCTCCTCGGTGCCCAGTGGCGTGACCTGTCGCTCGTCGAGCACGCGCAGCAGGCGCGCCTGCAGATCGAGCGGCATGTCGGCGATCTCGTCGAGGAACAAGGTGCCGCCGTCGGCCTGAAGGATCTTGCCGCGCCGCCCGGTGCGCTGCGCGCCGGTGAACGCGCCGGCGCGATAGCCGAACAGCTCCGACTCGATCAGCGTCTCGGGCAGGCTGGCGCAATTGATGGCCACGAAAGCACCGCTGGCATGCGGGCTGGCGCCGTGCACCGCGCGCGCGAACACCTCTTTGCCCGAACCGGTCTCGCCGCACAGCAGCACCGGGGTCTGGCGCGCGATGACGCGGCACGCCGTCTCGAGCCGTGCGGCGAGCCGCGCATCCTTGAAGATCGAGTCGTCGGTGGCACGTGGCGACACGAGGCGCAGCGTGGGGCGCGGCGTGCCATTGGTGGCGACCGACGCCACGGCGGCCGGCGCCGGCGCACTCGCCGCCGGCCGGCGCGCGACGGCGAAAAAGCGTAGCGTCGCGTTGGCACGATAGGTCACCACCGGATGGAACGACGACGACGTGCTGCGCTGGAGCATGTCCTCGAGCGAGGTCTCGAACAGGTCTTCGATGCGGCGCGCGCGGATCTCGGCCATCGACTGCAGGCCGAGCTGGAACAGCGCACTGCGATTGGCCGCCAGGATGCGGCCGTCGCCGCCGACGGCCAGCTTGCCCTCGTGCAGCGTGTAGACGAACTCGGGTCGGCTGTGAAAGTGCAGCGGGTGCGCGTTGCGGTAGCGCAGGTCGATCAGGCGGTTCTCGATCATGCGCGCCGTCATGCCCAGCAGCACCAGCAGGTGTTGCTGCATCAGGCTGGAGCGGCTGGTGACGTCGAGCACGGCGGTGATCTCGCCCGACGGGTCGTACACCGGCACCGCCGAGCAGGTGAGCTGCGTGAACTGCGCGAAGAAGTGGTCCTCGCGCCGCACCGACACCGGCCCGCCGGCGGCCAGGCAGGTGCCCATGCCGTTGGTGCCGGCAGCGGTCTCGCTCCACATGCCACCCACGCGCAGGCCGAGTGGGCCGACTTCGGCGGCGAACTCGGGCGACGACACCACGTGCACGATGACGCCATCGGGGTCGGTGAGCACGACCGCGGTTTCCACGTCGGCGAGCTGCTGGTACAGCGTGGCCATTTCGTAGCGCGCGCAGGCGATCACGTCGGCCAGGCGCTCGCTGCGCTCCGCGAGCTCGACGCGGGCCACAAAAGAAGGGTCGTGGGGCTTGCCTGGATGCAGGCTGTACTTGTTGAGGCAGCGGCTCCACGACTTCGCGACGATGTCGCCGCGGTCTTCGCTCAAGCCGCGCCGAACCAGGTCGAGGACACGGTCGACATGGTTGTTGGCTTCGCGCACAGACAGGGTCATCGCAGGCTCCGACAGGCAAACGCGGCAAACATGCCGATTGTGTGATCACCGAATGCGAGTGGACAAGAGGTGAAACGCAAATCCCGCGGCGGCGCAGGCCTGCAATTTGCAACCGGGGACAACGGCTTACACCCGAGGAGTCGCGACTTGAATCCTGCCCACTCGCTGGCCCACGATCTGCCAGCCCACGACGCCAGCAGGGACACGCCGCTGGACCTGATCTTCATCGAGGGTTTCACCGGCGAGACGGTGATCGGCATCGACCATGGCGAGCTCCATGCGCCGCAACCGCTGGTGATCGACCTGGTGGCGGGCCTGCCGCACGTGCGGGCGTGCGACACCGACCGCATCGTCGATACCATCAACTACGCCACGGTGCATGCGCGACTGCACCGGCTGATGGCCGAGCACCGGCTGCAGCTGCTCGAGGCGTTCGCCGAAGCGATCGCCGCCATCCTGTTGGACGAATTTGCGGCACATTGGGTGCGTGTGCGCGTGGCCAAGCCGCGCAAGTTCGACGACGTGCTGAGCGTCGGGGTGCAGATCGAGCGTTGGGCGCGCTCTGGGCCGGGCCCGACCCAGCGTGGTGCCGCGGTGCTGCACCTGATCGGCAGCGGCATGGTGCCGGACAAACGCTGACGCACGCCCACGCAAGAAAGCCGACCAGACGAGCCGGTCGGCAAAACGAGGAGACCATTTCCTGCGCGCGCCGGCCTTCCAGCGTGCGCATCCTGCACACGCTGGGCTACGCGGCCTGGAACGGGTGCGAGACCGAGCCCTTCTTGGCCACCACCTCGGCTGCGGTCGGCGAGCCCTTCACGGCACGCTGGATCGACTCGCGCGTGGCGCGGTAGTTGAAGTCCTGGATCTTCTTGTCGTCTTCGGCCTGCCAGTGGATGAACACGCCGACGCAGATGAAGATGTTGTCGGCTTCAGCCGACGGGATCGTGCCGTCCTCGACGCTGTCGGCCACGGCCATCGCGACCGCGCGCTGCGCCGGGCCGAACATCTGCACGGCCTGCTTCGCGCCTTTGATCGTGACCTTGTTGAACATCACCGTGGCCGGCTTGGTCAACAGGTTCGGCGCGACCACGGCCAACAAAGAGGTGAAGCCGTCCTTGTTGTTGGTGAGCGCGTTGGCGAATGCGGTTTCGACGGGCGAGCCGCGCGGCCCGATGATCAGATCGATGTGGGCAACCTCGTTGCCTTCACCGACCAGTGATTCACCGACCATCATGCGATCGATCTTTGCCATGGTTTCGTCATCTCCTTGGAATGTGCTTGTGTCGGATCGCGGACACACCGGCGCGTCGCGCGCGGCGCAATCCGAAACGCAATCACGATCCGTGCCACGCCGACAGCACACCGGCCACCCACAGCGCGGCAACGGTCAGATCGGCACTCGTCCCAGGGTTGACCCCATCGGCTTTCAACGATTCATCCCACTTGGCGAATGCCGGGTCGCTGCCCGGGGCCAGATGGGCGAACCACACTTGCGCCGCGCTCATGACACTATGTGCCACGGCCTCGCCGTGTTTCCGAACAATGTGTGAATCGGGATGTCGGCTCAGCCAGCCGAGAAACACGCGCTGCACATCGGCCGCGCCTGCTTCGGCCAGTAAAAACCCGGATGCCAGGTCGCGCCGCATCGCCTCGAACACATCGGCGAAGCCGTTGGCGTATTGGCGTGCAATCGTGTCGCGCGGCGCGGCCAGCGCCATGGCCTCGCGCAGGCCGATCTGCGGCACCGTGTGCACGTCGGCCTCGGCCACCGTGCCCAAGCCGGCGGGGCGCGCCATCGCGATCGCGCGATAAGTCGCCTGCGCATCGGCACGGTCGAGGGCGGTCAGCACCGCATCGAGCGCGTCGCGCAGCGGCGTCGGCCCCTCGAGTGCCCCGGGCCGCTCCGCCGCCGCGGCCAGCGGCGCGATCAGCAGCACGATGCCGAGATTGGTGTTGCAGCCCACGGCCGCCTGTGTCGCCGCCACCGCGCGCTCGATGCGCTCACCCACCGATGCACCCGCCTTGAACAGCGGCGAGGCCGCCGCTTCGGCGCTGGCGATGAACTGTTCGGCACGCATGCGGTGCCCGGGCGAGGCCACGCTCACGTTGCCGGGCTTGCGCACCGTCACGTCGAGCTCGCAGGCGCGCAGGAAGCAGGTGCGCGCCCACGACACGGCGCGGTTCATGCCTGCCGCCGTGCCGGCCCCTGCGCGGTGGCGAGCTTGCGATCGAGCAGGTCGTCGATCAGCAGGCGCGCGATGTTGAAACCCGTCACGCGCTGCAGCCCCGCCCACGCCGCGATACCGTTGACCTCGATCACCTGCAGCGGCTGCACCGGATCGGCGCTGGGCATGATGTCGACGCCGGCGTAGTCGAGATCGAGCGCGCGCGCGGCGTCCTCGGCCAGGCGCGCGAGTGGCGGCTCCAGCGGTGCGGCGACGCAGCGCGCGCCTTGTGCCACGTTGTGCACCCAGTGCTCGCTGATGCGACGCATCGCGGTGACGGCCCGGCCGCCCACCACCAGCACGCGCCAGTCATGACCCGGTTGCTCGAGCGGCGGCACGAAACGCTGCAGGTACGCAAGCCCGCCATAGTCGCCGTCCAGCGGCGGCAGCGCGTGGTGCACACCGTCGACCGCGCCGATCAATTGCAGGCCCTTGCCCTGCGAGCCGAACAGCGGCTTGAGCACCAGCGCGTGGCCGGCCGCGCTCTCGCGCATCACCACGCGCTGCGCATCGACTGCTGATTCGATGGCCCAGGTCGGCGGCGTCGGGATTGCGGCCGCATGCAGCAGCAGGCTGGTCATCGACTTGTCGACGCTGCGCTCGATGGCGCGCGCGTCGTTGTACACCGGCAGGCCGAACTCGCGCAGCGCATGCAGCACACCGAGCCGCCGCGTCACCTGCTCGAAGCTGCCGCCGGCGATGCCGCGCACCAGCACCGCGTCGGGCAGCGCACGGCCGAAGCCGGGGATCATCAGCCCGTGCCAGGCCGCCGTGGTGTCGATGCGGCAATCGGCCAGGTCGACGCAGCGGCCGGCGACGCCGCGCGCGCGCAGCGCCGCCTGCAGCTGGCGCGTGTGCCAGCCGGTCTCGTCGGCCATGATCGCCACGCGCACCCGCTAGGCCTCCAGCCACAAGCCGCGCAACAGTGCCATGTCCACCGCGCCGCCGTGCCAGGTGCGGCCGCTGTCGAGGTGGCTCACCCACACCTCGGCCGGCGCGAACAGCGCCGGATCGATCTTGTAGAAGTCGTAGCCCACGTCCTTGAAGATGTCGGCAAACGAGCGCCCGAAGTCGCGCGAGTTGCGCGACGGCAATGTGGCTGCCAGCGAGCGCGCGGCGTCTTCGTTGCCGCGCACGCTCAGGTGCACGCGGCCGCCGTACAGAATGGCATCGTTGGTGCGGCCCATCGCCAGCACGCCGTCGGGACTGGGCGCCGGCAACGGCGCACTGCCCGCGCCATCGACGATGTCGGCCAGCGCGAAACCGCTCTCGTGCGCCTTGTGCAGCGCGACCTCGAGCACACGCGCCACCACCTGCGTGGTGCCGGCCGCGCTGGTGGTGGGCGTCAGCACCACCGTCAGCGCCTCGGGCTTGAGGTTGCTGTCACGAAGCACCTTGTGCAGCACCATCGGCGGCGGCACCCGGTCGACCTCGAGCACCAGCACGCCCTGGTCGCTCTCGTCGCGGTAGCCCAATTCAGCGAACAGCGGTTCCTTGACCGCGAGCGCGCGCACCGGGCCCGAGCCCAGCGCGAAGAATTTCTTGCCGCCGGTCTCTTCCTTGCTGGCCGCCAGGCTCCAGCCGGCGTACTGGCTTGCCAGGCAGGCCAGCACCGGCTGCGAGCTGCGAACCTCCAGCGCGCTGGGCCAGCCGTCGTCCGCGCGACTGCGCAACGCCACCTGCCCAAAGCCGCCCATGCAGATCTCGCCGATCAACAAGCCGGCGGCCACACCGCCGGGCACCTCGATGCCGGCATCGACGATGCGCACGCCGGTGTCGTCGCGCCACACGCGCAGGCGCAGCGCATCGGCCTGCGCGCAAAGCCTCTCGACCCACGGTACGACGTGGCGGTTCACGCTCAAGCGGCAAGCGGCCAATGGTGCGGCTCGTTCAGGCATCGACGGGAGTCTCCAACGATTGCAGCAACGCGTCGCGGCGCCGCGCCAGCGTGGCCTGCACCTGCTCGGCATCGGCGCCGCTGGTCGACAGGCTGCACAACGGATCGCCCGGCCCGAACGCCGAGCCGGCGGCGGGCAGGTCGTGCACGCCAGGCCAGTCGGCGATCGTGGCCGCGCCCGCGGCGTCGAGCTGCAACGCGCGTCGCGCAAACACGATCTCGATGCCGCGCAGGCGGTCGGCCGGCGCAGGCGCCGGCGGCAGCACGCCACCCTGGCAGGCGCGCAGGTGAGCGTGCAGTGCGCCGTGTCCACCGACAATGGGGTAAAGGGCCAGGCTTGCCGGCGGCCGTGGGTTGAGCTCGATCACTTCACAGCGTTCGCCGTGCAACACGAAGTCGAGGCTGGCGAGGCCTCGCACGCGAAAGCGCGCGGCCAGTATGCGCACCGCGTCGCCGATCGCGCGTTGCATCGCCTCGCTCGGCGGCACCGGGCCGATGACGCCGGCAAACAGATAGGGCCGCTCGCCGATCGAGCGCGCGAATTGCCGGTTGAAGCCGAGCACGACCGCATCGCTGCCGTTGGCCACGAAGGTGGCCGACAGCGCAGGGCCGGCGCGCTCGACCTGCCAATAGCTGCCACACCCCGGCCGGCCCTGCGCACCGCGGCGCACGTGCCAGCCGCCACAGCCGCCGCTGTTCTTGTGCAACCACGGGCCGTCGGCTCGCGGCGGCGCGAAGCACACCGGCGGATGCGCGATCGCGTGCGTGCGCAAGCCGTCGAAAAACGCCAGCGGGTCGCGCACGCGCCGCACGTCGGCGCCCGCGGTACCCCACAGCGGCAGGATGCGCGCGCCAGCCTCGAGCCACTCGGGATGGCCTTCGAAGCCGCTGCCAGCGACCCAGCCGCTGACGCCTTGCTGCGCCAGCGTGCGCAGCGCGGCGAGCAGGCGCTCGCCATCGATGCGCAGTGCCGCCGGTTGGCCGATCGGCAGCCACCGCGTCGCGGCACGCCGCGTGTCGGCATCGCCGAACACGTCGAGCGCGATGCAGTCGATGCCGTCACGCGCCGCGCTCTCGACGAGCGCGCGGGCAGACAGCGCGGCGATGGCCAGCACGCGCGCCTCAGCCGCCTCAGGCTTCGGCCACGACGGCGCGCGCCGTGGCCAGCGCCTCGGCGAAGCCGAGCACGACGGCCTTCTCGGCCTCGCGCATCTGAACCAACAGACGATGCTGGGTCTGGTACTTCACGTTGCCGACCGCCAGCGCGCCGATGCCAAGAGCCTTGGTGCCGGCGATCGGCTTGGCGTTGTCCATCACGCCGACGCCGGCAATGCCCTCGGGCGGCACCGCGTTGAGATCGGCCGCCACCAACAGGCGCGGCGCCGCCGCGAGATCGTCGCTGCCGAGCACCTGCACGCCCGCCGCGGCGCAGCCGAGCACCACCTCGGCCGCGCCGAGCGAGGCATGCACCGCCGCGCGATCGCGGCCCGACACGCCGTGCAGCGTGGCGCCGAAGCGCTGGCCGGTTTCGCTGGCCGCCTGCTGCGCGGCCTCGCTGCCGCCGCGGCTGGACAACTGCACCCGCGCGCCCGCCGAAGCCGCCAGCACGGCGGCGATGCGGCCCACCGGCCCGGTGCCGCCGAAGATCACCACGTTCTTGTCGGCCAACCCGGTCGACGCGCCCTTGCGCAACGCGGATTCGACGCAGGCGATCATCGCAGCGGCGGTCGTGTAGGCGCCGCTGGGGTCGGCCATCAGGGAAACGACGAAGGGCTTGACCATCGACGACTTTGCGCGCTCGAGCATGTCGGCGGCCAGCAGCGCATCGCGCCCGCCGATGAAGATGCCGGTGCGCGCTGCACCCTTGGGCCCGCGCGAGAAGATGGTGTCTTGCGTCAGACCGGAGACCGCATCGAGTCCGGCGTCGGCATACGGCACGATGATCTGGTAGCCGGCGTCGGCCGCCATGTTGATGTCGAACGGGCTCATCTGCTTGCCCGGCGTGAACATGTGCAGGATGTAGGGGCGTTCCATGGCGTGCTGCTTTCGTCGAATGCTCGTGCGCAGGCTTGGGTGTCAGCGCGGCGTGGCGCTGCGCACGATGGCGCCGCGGTTGCGCGCGGCCACCACGTGCAGCGCCAGCGCCGGGTCGATCACGCCAGCGACGTGCGCGTCGTCGAGCAGGCGCTGCGCGGCCGCGGCCGACGGCACGATCGCAAAGCCGGTCGGGCCCCATGAGCTCTGGCCGGTTGCGGCCTGATCGCCGGCCTGCGCGCGCACCCACTGCAGCAGCCGGCCCACGCTGGCGCTGGTCAACGGGCTGCCGCCTTGCGCCGGCGCGAAGTGGGTCCCAAGCAGTTCCTGCATGCGATTGATGCCAGCGGCGAACGGCGCGAACGCGCCGTCCGCCGCGCCGGGCAGCACGCGCATCAACACCTGGTGGCACAACTCGGCCGCCTCGGTCCGCGGGAACGGCGGCAGTGCGGCGATGGCACCGGCCTCTTGCACGCCCGACAGGCCTTGCAGCCGCGGATCGAGCACGACCACGATGCGCCAAGTCTCCGGCAGTAACATGCGGGCGAGCAGCGGTGCCGGCGCGCCGTCGGCGCTCGGCCCGCCATCGACCAGCAGGCCGCCCTGGTCAAAGCCGGCGATGCCGATGCCCGAGCGCCGGCCGCGACCGAGCCATGCGGCCAACGTGGGCGTCGGCACGTCGAGGCCCTGCCAGCGGGCGAACGCCCGGCCCACAGCGAGCGCGAGCTGCGTGCCCGAGCCCAGGCCCGCGTGCGCCGGCAGCACGCTGCGCAGGCGCAGCGCCAACGGCGCGCCGCGGCCGCACTGCTCGCGCAGGCGCTGCACATGGGCGATCGCCCGATCCAGTTGCGCCGCGGCAGCAGCCGAGTCGGCGTGCCACTCGTCGCGCGCTGCCGATGCAATCACCACCTCGGTCTGGAAATGGTCGACCATCAAACCCAGGCTGCCGAAGCGGCGCCCGAGCGTGCCCGATGGGTCGAGAAACCCGAGGTGGATGCGGCCTGCCGCGCTGACGCTGACGGTGGCACCCGCATCGACGCGTGGTACGGAAGGCATCAGGGCCGACATGGAGCCGTCTTGCGCGTGCGCGAGGTCATGCCGGCCCCGCAAGCAAGGCGCGTTCCGCGGCGACAGGCACGCGTGTCGGAGTGGGAACTGTCCCAGCCGGGGGACACTGTGTCAGCGCAAGGCGTCCGACAAGGCACCGCCTCAGTCGTACTTGAGGTACTTGAAGCGCGGATCGTCGGGCGTGCCCTCGAGCGGCGAGCCGGGCTCCTGCGCCGGCCGCCACATCACCACCTCTTCGATCTTGCGCGCGAGCGCGAAGTCCTTCTCGGTCACCCCCTTGGCCGCATGGTTCATCAGCTTCACGGTGACGAAGGCATACGACACGGTGAGGTCAGGGTGATGCCACGCCGCTTCGGCGAGATGGCCCACGGTGTTGACCACCATCAGCGTGGACTTCCAGCCGCTGGTCTTGAACTTGCGGCGGATCCAGCCGTCTTCGAGGTACCAGGCCGGCAACTCGTCCTTCAGGCGCGCCTCGATCTCCTGCGCCGTGTAAACCTCATCCACCGCCTTGTTGCGCCACTGTGCCATGTCTGTCGCTCCTGCATGGGCCCGGCGCGACGCGCGCCACCAGGGCCGATCGCGCATCGTAGAACGCATGCACGTCCGCAGCAATCGAGTGCGTCGCCCCGTGCTTCGCGGCGGCGCAAGATCGCAAGCGGGGTGCCGCAACCTCTAACGCGGCGCGGCTGCACCGTCGCGCCAGAGCTGTTCCATCAGCTCATCGATCTCGAGCTGCTTGCCGGCTTTGTGCGTGACTGCTTTCCACTCTGCCGGCGACGGGGCGATGCGCTTGGACTCGAAGGCATCCCACAAGCCGACCTTGAGCGCGACCACGACCGGCCCGCTGCGCACCTCGAACGGTTTCACCGCGCCGATCTTGCCCACCAGCTGCTGGCCGGTCTCGAAGCTCGGCGGCGAATCGAAGTCGAGCCACACGCGCGAGCGTTCGCCGGGCTGCACCGCCAGCACGATGAAGCCTGCCGCCGGACGCGTCGAGCGCGCGGCGAGCACGCCCTCTTTCGCGGCCGCCTCGACGTTGCGGATATAGAGTGCCATCGCATCGAGGCTGACCACGCGCGCTTCGAGCACGCTGCTCGGCTGCAGCAGCACCAGGTTGTGTTTGGTGAAGGGCTCGGCTGCACGCGCACTGGCCAGCGTGGCCCACAGCATCGCCAGGATGACCCCCGCGCGCATCGCGGTCCAGCGCATGCGCAAGCCCTATGCGCCGAGCAGCTCGACCTCGAACACCAGCGTGGCGTTCGGCGGGATCACGCCGCCGGCGCCGCGCGCACCGTAGCCGAGTTGCGGCGGAATCAGCAACACGCGCGTGCCGCCGACCTGCATGCCCTGCACGCCTTCGTCCCAGCCGGCGATCACCATGCGCCCGCCGAGATCGAAGCGGAACGGGTCGTTGCGGTCCTTGCTGGAGTCGAACTTGCGACCGCGCTGCTTCGGTGCGCCAGGGTCGTGTAACCACCCGGTGTAGTGCACCGTCACCTCGCGGCCGGCCTTGGCGGTGTCACCGCTGCCGACCACCTTGTCTTCGTACTGCAGTCCGCTGTCGGTGCGGGTCATGCCGGTCATCGGGTTCTCCTTGCAGGCGTGAAAACCGCAATCATGCGACACACTGGCCGGCATGGCCGCCGACGCGCTGCAGGACCCGGGCGACGACAACGACCTCATCGTGCTGCGCCCGCAGGGCCTGTATTGCCCCGCGGGCGACTTCTACATCGACCCGTGGCGGCCGGTGGCGCGAGCGGTGCTCACGCATGCGCATGCCGACCATGCGCGGTCGGGCCATGGTGCCTACCTGGCCACGGCGATCAGCGAAGGCGTGCTGCGCGCACGGCTCGGCGCCGACATCGCGCTGCAAGGCCTGGCCTATGGCGAGGCGGTGCACCTGAACGGCGTGCGCGTCAGCCTGCATCCGGCCGGGCACGTGCTCGGCTCGGCGCAGGTGCGCGTGCAGCACCACGGCCGGGTGTGGGTGGCCTCGGGTGACTACTTCGTCAGCGGCGTCGACAGCGACACCAACACCACCTGCGCGCCGTTCGAGCCGTTGCGCTGCCACTGCTTCATCACCGAGTCGACCTTCGGCCTGCCGATCTATCGCTGGCGCGCACAGGCTGTGGTGCAGCGCGAGATCAACGCGTGGTGGCAGGCCAATGCCGAGGCGGGACGCGCCAGCCTGCTGATGGGCTACAGCTTCGGCAAGTCGCAGCGGCTGCTGGCCATGCTCGACCCATCGATCGGCCCGATCGCGGCGCACGGCGCGGTCGAGAACCTGAACAAGGCCTATCGCGCCGCCGGCGTGGCGCTGCCGCCGACGCAGCGCATCGATCAAATGCCGCGCGCCGAACTCAAGCGCGCCATCGTGCTGGCGCCGCCCGCGGTGCAGAACAGCGCCTGGGCCCGGCGCCTCGGTGCCGACGCGAGCGATGCGTTCGCCAGCGGTTGGATGCGCTTGCGCGGCGCGCGGCGTCGGCGCGGCGTGGACCGTGGCTTCGTGCTCAGCGACCACGCCGACTGGCCAGGCCTGCAGCGTGCGATCCGCGCCACCGGTGCCGAACGCGTGATCGTCACGCACGGCTACGAAGCCGTGATGGTGCGCTGGCTGCTGCAGCAAGGCTTGCAGGCCGAGGCCTTCGTCACCGAATACGGCGACGATGCGATCGAGGCCGATGCCATCGCTGCGGTGAGCGCCGAAGAGCCGACGGCATGAAGGCGTTTGCCGCGCTGTTCGCCGAGCTCGATGCCAGCACATCGACGGCGCGCAAGGTCGATGCGATGCAGCGCTACTTCGCCTCGGCACCGGCAGCGGACGCGGCGTGGGCCGCCTACTTCCTGGCCGGCGGCAAACCGCGCCAGACCGTGCCGACCGCGGTGATGGCCGGCACCGCGTGCGATGCGGCCGGCGTCGAGCCGTGGCTGCTCGACGCCTGCTACCAGGCGGTGGGCGACCTCGCGGAAACCATCGCGCACGTGCTGCCGCTGCGCCCGGACGACGCGCCGGGCGACGACGCCGGCCTGGCCGAATGGATCGAGCAGCGCTTGATGCCGTTGCGCGGCCAGCCGCCGTCGGTGCAGGCCGAAGCGCTGCAGCGCTGGTGGCAAACACTCGATCCGGATGAAGCCTTCCTGCTGATCAAGCTGATCGGCGGCGCGTTCCGCGTCGGTGTGAGCAAGCTGCTGGTGCAACGCGCGCTGGCCCAAGCGGCCGGGCTCGACGCCAAGCTGGTCGCTCAGCGCATGATGGGCTACACCGATGCGCGCACGCTGCCGACGCCCGCGCGTTATGCCGCATTGCTCGCGCCGGCCGATGCGACACGCGCGCTCGAGGGCGGGCAGCCCTATCCGTTCTTCCTCGCGCACCAGCTCGA
>DATKJN010000447.1:0-7741 GCA_035543655.1 Burkholderiaceae bacterium
CGGCGCCCGCTGCTCATCGTGAGCAATGCGAGGAGGAGGCCGAGTGCCAATCCCGCCAGGCTGGTGCTGGTGCACCAGGCCAAGGCGTGCTGCGGACCGAAGTTGAGCGCAGTCGACAGCGTGGTCACGCCAAAGCCCAGCGCGGTCGCGCCCAGCGCCAGCCACACGCGCCGCGCGCCCGGCCGCGCCATGGTGTATGCGAGCAGGCAAGGCCCCCAGAGCCCCAGCGCCACGACCAGCAGTTCGGCCGGTGCCGACAGCCTAGCGGCATGTGCCGGCCCGGTGTCGAGCCATTGCAACCATGAAGACGACGCAGCCAAGCTGCTCACGAGGTCGTGAAGCATCTCGGCCATGCGCTCCCACACCTGCCCCAGCCCAAGCGCAACCGGCGTTGGGAACAGCAGGCCCAGCGGCCATACCAGCAGCAGCGCAAGGCCGGTGCGACTGTGTTGTGCAAACCAATGCTCGCCGGTGCGCTGCAACCAGCCCCACGAGCCGGCGCGTTCGAGCCGCAGGCCGATCAGCGCGCCGGCCATGGCGCCGCCGCTGTTGAGGATCCAGTCAAGCAGCGACGGCACGCGGTACGGCAGCAGTCCTTGTCCCACCTCGAGCAGGTACGACAGCGCCGCGGCCGCAAGCGCAGCGGCGGCCCAGGAACGTGTTCCTGCGCCGCGGACGCGGGCGATCGCCATCGCCAGCAACGCCCCGAGCGGCACATAGCCGATCAAGTTCGCCACGATATCGAACGCGTCGTGCCAACGCGGCCACGGCAGGCGCAACAAGGCAGGCCACGCACCCGGGGCGGGCCAGCGCCAGCCGGCCAGTGGAAACCAGCTCGCGTAGACCACCAGAGCCATCCAGGCCAGCAGCAGCGGCAACGCCGCATGGCGCCCGGGCGTGGCGTGCGCGCTCACCGCGTCACAATGGCTTGACCACCACCAGCACGACCATCGCGATGAACAGCAAGATGGCCACTTCGTTGAACACGCGGTACCAGCGCTCGTTGCGGTGGTTGGCCATGCGCACGAACCGCTTCAGGATCGCCCCGCACACGTGCTGGTAGCCGATGGCCCCGACCACGAGCACCAGCTTGAGGTCAAGCCAGCCGTGCGCGAAACCGCGCCAAGTCTCGAAGCCCCACCACAGCCACAGGCCCAGGGCCAGCGCCACCCACATCAGCAGGTTGGCAAAGCGGTACAGGCGCGTGGCCATCAGGAGCAGCCGTTCGCGTTCGGCGTGACTGGCCGCCGCCACGCCCGCCAGGTTGACGAAGATGCGGGGCAGATAGAACAGCCCGGCGAACCAACTCGCCACGAATACGATGTGAAAGGCCTTGACCCACAGGTAGGCGGTGCCCATCACGCGATTATCGTGGTGGCCCCATGGCGAGCCGCGCGAGATCGGGCACGCCGTCCTGCCAAAAAAAGGCCCCGATCACGAGGACCGGGGCTGCAAGCCTTATCGCTGTCATCACGGTAAGGCACCTGCTCAGGGAGGAAAAGCAGGGAACGACAGCCTTGCAGCTATCATTCGCGGACGATCCTAGCAGAGGGATTTCCCGGTGTGACTACGCGTAACACCGGATGGAACTGGGCCGATAGCACAGTTTGTCCCACCTCGAGAAAAAGGCCGCTGACGGTGCCTGACCTCCCTCCGTTCCCAACCAGCCGCCCGCGCCGTATGCGTCGGGATGCCTTTACCCGGGCACTGGTGCGCGAGCACAACCTGAGCCCGTCGGATTTCATCTATCCGGTGTTCGTCCTCGACGGTGAGCGGCAGTCCCAGGACGTGGCCAGCATGCCTGGCGTGCAGCGGCTGTCGGTGGACTTGCTGTTCGCCAAGGCCGAGGCATGTCTGAAGTTCGGTGTGCCGGTGATGGCGCTGTTTCCGGTGATCGACCCGGCGCTGAAAACGCCCGACGGCCGAGAGGCGGTCAAGCCCGATGGCCTGGTGCCGCGCACGGTGCGTGCGCTCAAGGAGCGGTTTCCCGAGCTCGGCCTGCTGACCGACGTGGCGCTCGATCCGTTCACCAGCCACGGACAGGATGGTCTGCTCGACGGCACCGGCTACATCCTCAACGACGAGACGGTGCA
This sequence comes from Burkholderiaceae bacterium, assembly GCA_035543655.1. GTDB lineage: Bacteria > Pseudomonadota > Gammaproteobacteria > Burkholderiales > Burkholderiaceae_C > JAEUPI01. The sequence continues at coordinate 2,094 of DATKJN010000447.1, forward strand.
GGTGCTGGCCCAGCAGGCGCTGGTGCAGGCGGCGGCCGGCGTCGACATCGTGGCCCCCAGCGACATGATGGACGGCCGCGTCGGCGCGATCCGTCGTGCGCTCGACGGCGCACACCGCATCCACACCCGCATCATGGCGTACAGCGCCAAGTACGCCAGTGCGTTCTACGGCCCCTATCGCGACGCCCTCGGCTCGGCTGCGGCACTTGGCAAGGCCGACAAGAAGGTCTACCAGATGGACCCGGGCAACAGCGACGAGGCGCTGCGCGAGGTGTCGCTCGACATCGCCGAAGGCGCCGACATGGTGATGGTCAAGCCCGGCATGCCCTACCTCGACATCGTGTCGCGCGTGAAGCGCGAGTTCCGCATGCCGACCTTTGTCTACCAGGTCAGCGGCGAGTACGCGATGCTGAAAGCGGCGGCCGCCAACGGCTGGCTCGACCATGACGCTGCAATGATGGAGGCGCTGCTGGCGTTCAAGCGCGCGGGCGCCGACGGCGTGCTGACTTACTTCGCGCTCGACGCCGCGCGTTTGCTGCGCAATGGCTGAGGCGCCGCAGCCGCTGCGCGCCTTCCACCTGCAGAGCGACCCGCTCGTCGAGCTGGCGCAACTTCCGGCCGAACTACCCGCCAAGGGCTTCATCTGGATCGGTGTCAACCGGTCCTCGTTCGAGACCGTGTTGCCGGAGTTGCAAGCGGCGTTGCAGCGTTGGGTCGGCGGGCTCGGCGGCGGCGGCACGCTGGTCGACCTGCACGTGTCTGATCTGCTGAACACACAACTGCCCTCGACCTTCGACTACACGTCGTGGTACGACCTGCTGGTCTTCCGCCGCTTGGTCGCTTCGCAGAAGGCCGACCCCAATGGTGAGGCCGCGCGGCGCACCATCGAAACGATCGACACCAGCCCGGTCGGTTTCGCGGTGTTTGACCGGGTTCTGGTCACGGTCCACCCCGCCGATTGCCAGGTGCGCGAGTACTTTGCTCAGCGCCTGACTCAGCTCGGCCAAGGCACCGACCTGCGCGGGGCGAGCCGGCTGCCGACCAGCCCGGCCGACCTGATGCTGCGCATGGTCAACCACATCGTCGACAGCTACCTCGATCTGCGCCGGCTGTTGACGCGCCAGCTCGGCCACCTGCAAGAACAGCTGCTCGATCCGTACAGCCACTTCCGCAACTGGCGCTACCTTCTCGATTCGCGCAACGCCCTGCACACATTGGAAGACACCTGCGAAGACCAGCGCAGCGCGATGCAGGAGTGGCTCGACGCGCTGGAGGAGTGGCCCGAGCCCGCCGATGGCGCGGCTCAGCGTGAGCAGGAGCTGCTGCGCGTGCGCTCGCGCGACGTGCTCGAGCACATCGAGCGGGTGCTGTCGCACGTGCGCCGGCTCGAGCAATCGGCCGAGGGCGCAGTGCAGCTGCACTTCTCCGCGCTGTCGAACCGCACGAACTCGATCATGCGCACGCTCACGGTGCTGACCGCGATCTTCCTGCCACTCAACCTGATCACCGGCATCTTCGGCATGAACTTCGATGCGCTGCCCCTGATCCACAGCGCGACCGGCGTGTGGGTGGCGTTCGGGATCATGGCCTTCGTCGGCATCGGCCTGGGCCTGCTCTTCTGGCGCAAGCGCTACCTCGACACGCACCCGACCGCCTGAGGCGCATCACTTCTCGCGTGAGTACGGGTCGGCGAAGCCGAGCGATCGCAGCACCTCGGTCTCGCGCGCCTCCATCTTGCGAGCATCGCGGGCGCGCTCGTGGTCCAGCCCCTGCGCGTGCAGCGCACCATGTACCAGCAGGTGCGCGTAGTGCGCGACCAACTCGACATCCTGCTCGCGGGCCTCGCGCTCGACCACCGGCGCCGCCAACACCAGGTCGGCCACCACCACCGGCTCGGTCTGATAGCCGAAAGTCAGCACATTGGTCGCATAGTCCTTGCGGCGAAATTCGCGGTTGAGGGCCCGCCCCTCGTCGGCGCCGACGATGCGCACGGTCAGCTGTGCCGGCGCATCCAAGCTGGCGCGCAGCCAACGGCGCACGCGGTGGCGTGGCAACAGAGCCCGGTGCGACGGGTCGGCAAACTGCAGCGACAGCCGCAGTTCGTGACTCATGCGCGCTCGCGCGGCGGCTGTGTGGCCCGCGCTGCATCGTAGGCATCGACGATGCGCGCCACCAACGGATGGCGCACGACATCGGCCGCGGTGAAGTGCGTGAAGGCCACACCCGGCACGCCCTTGAGCACTTCGCGCGCATCGAGCAGGCCGCTGGCCGCCCCGCGGGGAAGGTCGATCTGGCTCACGTCGCCCGTGACCACGGCCTTGGCGCCGAAGCCGATGCGCGTGAGGAACATCTTCATCTGTTCGGGAGTCGTGTTCTGCGCCTCGTCGAGGATCACGAACGCGTGGTTCAGCGTGCGCCCGCGCATGAACGCCAGCGGCGCGATCTCGAGGTTGCCGCGCTCAAACGCCTTGGTCACGCGCTCCAAGCCCATCAGGTCGTACAACGCGTCGTACAACGGTCGCAGGTACGGGTCGACCTTCTGCGCCAGGTCTCCCGGCAGGAAGCCGAGCCGCTCGCCCGCTTCAACGGCGGGCCGTGTCAGCACGATGCGCTGCACCAGGCTGCGTTCGAGCGCATCGACCGCGCACGCCACGGCCAGAAAGGTCTTGCCCGTGCCCGCCGGACCGATGCCGAAGCTCATGTCATGCGACAGGATGTGGCGCAGGTACTGCACCTGGTTCGGCGTGCGCCCCGCAAGGTCGGCACGACGCGTGTGCAACACGGGCGACTCGCTGTCGTCGCCTTCGGGCGTGGTGCGGCTGCCACCGGCCAAAGCGAGGTCGACCGCCTGCGCGTCGAGCAGCCGCGACGCCTGTCCGTACAGATCGACCAGCACGGCCAACGCCTGCTCGGCGCGGGCCTTGGAGCCGTCGACGCGGAAGGCCGCCTCGCGGCGCGTGATGCGCACGTTGAGCGCAGCTTCCACCGTGCGCAGGTGCGCATCGGTCGGGCCGCACAGGCGGGCGAGCCGTCGGTTGTCGAGCGGGGTGAATTGATGGCGAAGGATCATGTGCAGCGCGGGCCAGGCGCCATTGTCAGGCCAGCGTGCGATCCGCCCGGGCACCCGGGCCAGCGGTCGCGCTGCGGGACCGGGCGCTTGCTGCACAATCGTCGCGGTCCGCGCCACCGCTGCGCTGAGACATCGGGGGTTTCACCACACGTGCACCGCAGCCACACCGTGAGTCTGGTTCGCACCGGCATCGGGCGCCGGCGCGTTGTGCCGACGTTCGGCGGCTTGGTGCGCGGTGCACTCGGCCTGGTGTTGTGCCTGCTGTCGCTGCTGGCCAGCGCGCAGACGCTGCGCTTCACCCAGGCGCTGGCGGTGGCCGCCGACACCGAGTACTTCCCCGCCGAGCTGCCGCAAGTGCAGACCGTTGAACTGCCCGACGACTGGGCCTCGTCGCGCCCCGATCAGTTGGGGCCGGTGTGGTATCGCCTCACGTTCGACGCCGATGCCGTGCGTGCCAGCGGCGAGCTGCAGGCGCTGTACATCGAACGCGCCTGCAGCGCCGTGGCGGTGCGGCTCAACGGCAAGCTGGTGCACCTGTCCGGCCGGCTCACCGAGCCGGTGTCGCGCAACTGCCAGCGCCCCCAGCTGGTGGCGTTGCCGATCGCCTGGATGCAGCCGCGCAACAACCAGCTCGATCTGAAAGTGATGGGGTTTCCGCTGCGGCAGGTGGCGTCACGGCAGCGCGCGGGCGGGCTGTCGGCGATCGAGCTGGGGCCGTACGCCGCTCTGGCCAGCAAGCACAGCTGGCGCACGGTGGTGGCGATCCGCCTGCCCGAAGTGATCACCGGCAGCTTGCTGCTGGTGGGCGCCCTGATCTTTGCGATGGGCTGGATCAACCGCGCGCAAAGCTTCCTCGCGTATTACGGTGCACTGCTGATCGGTTGGGCCATGGTGCTGTCGCGTCACTGGATGTCGGACATGCCATGGCCGAACGCCAGCGCGGAGTTCTTGCTGGCGATCCTGGCGTCGTTCGTCACGTTGGCCGCCGTGCAGTTCCTGCTGCGATATGCCGGCGAGCGGCGGCGCTGGGTCGATGTGGGCCTGCCGGCGCAATGCGCGGTGATGCCGCTCACGCTGATGGTGATGGGCGCACAGCATCTGCACGCGATGGCCACCTTCTGGTACGTGGTGCTGGCGGTCGAGGTCGGCGCGGCATCGCTGCTGTACCTGCGCAAGACGTGGTTCGCGCGCCGTGAACAGTTCTGGCCGATGGCCACGCTGGGCGCCCTGATGGGATTGGCCGCCTTGGTGGAATTCACCGCTCAGCAGTTCGGCGTCGATGCGCGGATCGTCGGCGCGGCGCAGATCATCCCACCGCTGATGTTCATGGCCCTGGGCCTGAGGCTGGTGCAGCAGTACGGTCGCCAGCTCCAGGATGCGCAACACGACCGGGCCGAGCTCGAGCGTCGCGTGCAGGAGGCGTCGGCGCAGATCGAGCGCAACTTCGCGCAGCTCGCCGACCTCAAGGTCGAGCAGGTGACGCAGCAGGAGCGCAAGCGCATCGCCGCCGATCTGCACGACGACCTCGGCGCCAAACTGCTCACCATCGTGCACACCAGCGACAACGAACGCATCTCGACGCTGGCGCGCGAGGCGTTGGAAGAGATGCGCCTGTCGGTGCGTGGCCTCACCGGCAAGCCGGTGCCCCTGGTCAACGCGCTGGGCGACTGGCGCGCTGAATTCGTGTTGCGCCTTCAGCAGGCCGGCGTCGACGGCGCTTGGAATGCGCCGGCCGATGACGATGTGCCGCAGCTGCTGTCGGCGCGCGCGTTCGTGCAGACCACGCGCGTGCTGCGCGAGGCGGTCAGCAACATCATCAAGCACAGCGGCGCCTCGCGATGCACGGTGCGTTGCACCATTGCCGAAGGTGACTTCCAATTGGTGATCCAGGACAACGGCAAGGGCATTCCGCTGGAGCTCGACGGCCGCCTCGATCGCGGCCACGGCATGGCCAGCATGAAACACCGCGCCAAACAGCTGCAGGGGCAATGCCTGGTGGAGTCCGGACCGGGATATGGGACCGTGATCCGCCTCACGATTCCGCTGGACAGGCACCTCGCGGCCGCCTGACCCGGGTTACGATGAGGCGGTTCACCACCGCGGAGGCACGATGAGAAACATCCTGCTGCTCGAAGACCTGCCCGAAATCCGTTCCTGGCTGAAAGCGCTGGTGACGCAAGTCTTCGCGAACGCCCAGATCGTCGAATGTGCTCGCGTGCACGACGCGCTGGCGCAGGTGTCGGCGCAGAAGTTCGACTTGGCGCTGATCGATCTGGGCCTGCCCGACGGGTCGGGCGTGGACGTGGTCTCGGCGCTGCGCGAGGCGCAACCGGAAGCACTCTCGGTCATCGTGACGATCCACGACGACGACGAGCACCTGTTCCCGGCGCTGCAGGCCGGCGCGTACGGCTACATCCTGAAAGAGCAATCGCGCGAGCTGATCACCGAGCAGTTGCAGCGCATCAGCCAGGGCGAACCGCCGCTGTCCCCGAGCATCGCGCGCAAGGTCATTGCGTATTTCGCGGCACAGAACAAGCCGCAAGCCAATGCGTTGCCGCACGTGCAACTCACCGAACGC
>DATKJN010000448.1:0-3589 GCA_035543655.1 Burkholderiaceae bacterium
AGCAATGCAGCCAGCGCAAACAGCAACGCCAGCACGGCATGCACGATGGAAAACGCCTGCAGCAGCGGCTTCATCGGCGAAGGCGCCGCATTCCCCTCGCCAGGGTCGGCGGGCGCGGGCCGTGGATCCGATCGGGTCGACGGCATGCCGCGAGCGCGTCAGGGCGCCGACTGGGGATGCTTGGGCGACGACGCGCCGGCGCCCGGGATGCCGGCCTTCTTGGCGACGCCGGTGGCCGCGTTGCCGGCCTTCTTGGCGCCGCGTTCGACGCCGGAGCCGGCGGCATTGAGGCCGCGCTTGGTGCCCTTCTCGGCCTTGTTGGCCACGCCCGAAGCGGAGTTGACCACCGACTCGGCCTTCTCGGTGGCGCCGGCCAGGGCGCCGATCGTCACACAAGCCAGGGCGAGGCCGGCCAGGGATTGACGCACGTTGCGCATCACGACAAGTTTCTCCCGCAGTGCACGGTTTCGGATCCTAGCCGGTCGAGGGCACGCGCCGTGCCCGCCTCAGCCCCGGCGCCGCGGCGGATAGCGCCACCAGGCCCACAGCACCAGCAACGCAAAGGCCGTGTAGCCGAGCGTGAACACCCAGGCGGGCGCGTCGTAGTACAGCAGCCGCTGCAGCCAGTGCTCGATGAAGCCGCTGCCGCCGTACGCCTGCGCGCCGCCACGCAGGCGCAGCCACGCCTCCAAGGTCGTGAGCGGACAGGTGACGCCGAACCACGCCTCGGCCACGACCACGCCAATCGCGCCCAAATGCGCGAGGCGAAACCACCACGCATTGACCCAGCGCCAGCCGCGCTGGTTGCCGACCACGATCAGCACCAGGCCGCCGATGACGAACAGCACGATCGCGACATGCAGCACCAGCACGGCGTCGGCCAAGGCGAGATAGACGCTGTGGTTCAACGCTGCCAGCTGGGTCGTCGAGCGGCGGGTCGGGTGCGGCGCATGGATCGATCGCCCGGGGTGCCGCAGATCTGCATCGCCATCCGAGACCAGCGCTGCATTTCATTCGCGTCTTGTGCCAGCTGTGAGCCGGTGGCCTCAGTCCCCCTTCAGGCCGGCACCCGCGCGGGAGCTGGCGCAGTGCTGATCGGTTCCTTGCCGCGCCAGCGCGCCATCAACTGATCCCATTTCGGTCGCGCCGCAGCGAGATGGCGCGCCTTCACGTGGCCGTAGCCGCGGATGTCCTCGGGGATGCGCGCGATCTCGGTGGCCAACGCGAGGCGCTCGGCGTCCAGGCCGCGCAGCAACTCGTCGATGCAGGTCTTGTACTGCTGGATCAGCGCGCGTTCGGTCCTGCGCTCTTCGGTGCGGCCGAAGACATCGAGCGCCGTGCCGCGCAGGCCCTTCATCCTGGCGAGCAGGCCGAACGCGCTGCGCATCCACGGGCCGAACGGCCGCTTGAGGAGCTCGCCCTTGTCATTGCGCTTGGCGGTCAGCGGCGGCGCCAGGTGGTGCACCAGCTTGTAGTCGCCTTCGAACATCGACTGGATCTTCGTCGTGAACGCCGGGTCGGTGTGCAGGCGAGCGACCTCGTACTCGTCCTTGTAGGCCATCAGCTTGAACAGGTAGCGCGCCACCGCCTCGCTGAGCTTGTTGGTCGCGGTGAGCGGCGCCTCGGCGGCGCGCACCTTGTCGACGAAGGCCTTGTATTGCGCTGCATAGGCGGCGTCTTGGTAGCCGGTGAGGAACTCGACGCGCTTGGCCACCATTTCGTCGAGCGACGGCTTCTTGACGAACTCGATCACCTGCGCCGCCTTGAACAGCGCGGTCACCGAGGCCAGGTCGTGCGCGCAGCGCCGGCCCCATTCGAACGCCGCCTTGTTGTTGTCGACCTGCACGCCGTTGAGTTCCATCGCGCGCAACAGCGCGGCGCGGCTCACCGGGATCTGGCCCTTTTGCCACGCATAGCCGAGCAGCAGCGGGTTGGTGTAGATCGAGTCGCCGAGCAGTTGCACCGCCACCTGGTCGGCATCGACCAAGCCGAGCTGGTTGCGACCCACCGCGGCCTGCAGCGCGGCTTCGCATCCGCCTTGCGGGTTCTGCCAGTCGGGGTTGCCGACGAACGCCGCGGTCGGGGTGGCGTGCGAGTTGAGCGCCACGTAGGTGCGGCCTTCGCGCATCAGGGCCAGCGTGCCCTTGCCGGCGGCGACGATGCCGTCGCAGGCGATCACGAGGTCGGCCTTCGCGGTATCGACCTTGGTGGTGTAGATCGCGTCCTGCCGGTTGGCGATCTGGATGTGGCTCCAGGTGGCGCCACCCTTTTGCGCCAGGCCCGCGCTGTCCTGCGTGATCACGCCCTTGCCTTCGAGGTGCGCGGCCATGCCGAGCAGCTGTCCGATCGTGATCACGCCGGTGCCGCCGATGCCGGCCACCACGATGCCCCACGCGTTCTCAGCCAACGGCAGTTGCGGCTCAGGGATCTCGGGCAGCGTGTGCGGGTCGGGGCGCTGGGCCTGCTTCTGCGGCTTCTTCAACTGCCCGCCTTCGACGGTGACGAAGCTCGGGCAGAAGCCCTTCAGGCAGGAGTAGTCCTTGTTGCAGGTGTTCTGGTTGATGCGGCGCTTGCGGCCGAACTCGGTCTCCACCGGCTCCACGCTCAGGCAGTTGCTCTGCACGCTGCAGTCGCCGCAGCCTTCGCAGACCAGCTCGTTGATCACCACGCGCTTGGCCGGGTCGACCATCTTGCCGCGCTTGCGGCGGCGCCGCTTCTCGGTGGCGCAGGTCTGGTCGTAGACCAGGATCGTGCAGCCCTCGATGTCGCGCAGCTCGCGCTGCACCGCATCGAGGTCGTCGCGGTGGCGCACGGTGGTGCCGGGTGCCAGGTTGACCGGCGCGTTGTACTTGCCGGGGTCGTCGGTCACGACCACGACGCGCTTGGCGCCTTCGGCCTCGAGCTCGCGCGTGATCTGCGGCACCGTGAGCACGCCGTCGATCGGCTGGCCTCCGGTCATCGCGACCGCGTCGTTGAACAGGATCTTGTAGGTGATGTTGACGCCCGAGGCGATCGCCTGACGCACCGCGAGAAAGCCCGAGTGGTAGTAAGTGCCGTCGCCGAGGTTGGCGAACATGTGTGGCCGCTTGGTGAACGGCGCCTGGCCGACCCACGGCACGCCTTCGCCGCCCATCTGCGTGAAGCCGACCGTGGCGCGGTCCATCCACACCGCCATGAAATGGCAGCCGATGCCGGCCATCGCGAGCGAGCCCTCGGGCACGCGCGTGCTGGTGTTGTGCGGGCAGCCGGAGCAAAACCACGGCTGGCGCTCGGCGCCGCCGGTGGCGCCCACCGCGAGCGCGCGCTCCTTCGCCTCGAGGATGCCGATGCGCGCGTCCATGCGCGCCACGATGTCGGCCGGAACACCGAGTTTCTTCAGCCGCTTGGCGATCGCCTGCGCGATGATGGCCGGCGTCAGGTCGGCATTGGCGCGCAGCAGCCAGTTGCCGCTCGGGTTGGGCTGGCTCCATTCGCCACCCTCGTCGCCATCGGACTGGTCGAACTTGCCGAGCACGTTGGGCCGCACGTCGGGGCGCCAGTTGTAGAGCTCTTCCTTCAGCTGGTACTCGATGACCTGGCGCTTCTCTTC
>DATKJN010000449.1:0-2214 GCA_035543655.1 Burkholderiaceae bacterium
CGACGCGAGCGATCGCATGTCGGCCTACTACCTGAGCGCCAACCGTGGCAAACGATCGATCGCCATCGACATCGCCACGCTCGACGGCGCGGCGCTGGTGAAGCAGCTGGCAACACAAGCCGACGTGCTGCTGGAGAACTACAAGGTCGGCCAGCTGGCCAAGTACGGGCTTGACGCGGCGTCGCTGCAGGCGCTGAACCCAGGCTTGATCTACTGCTCGATCACCGGCTACGGGCAGGACGGCCCCTACGCGCCGGCGGCTGGCTACGACTTCGCGATCCAGGCCACCGGCGGCTTGATGAGCGTGACCGGCGAGAAGGACGGCACACCGGGCGCCGAACCGCAGAAGGTCGGTGTTGCCGTGGCCGACCTGTTCACTGGCCTGTATGCCACCACCGCGGTGCTGGCGGCGCTGCAGGAGCGGCACCGCACCGGCCGCGGCCGCTGGATCGACGCCGCGCTGCTCGACACGCAGCTCGCGATGCTCGCCAACCAGGCGAGCAACTACCTGGTCGGTGGCAAGACGCCCAAGCGCATGGGCAACGCGCACGTCAACGTGGTGCCGTACCAGGTGTTCAAGACGAAGGATGGTCACTTGGTGCTGGCGGTCGGCAATGACGGCCAGTTCCAGCGTTTCTGCAAGCTCGCCGGCCGCGACGCGGCGGGCACCGATGCGAAGTACGCCACCAACGCGCTGCGCATTCAGCACCGCGACGAACTCGCGCCGCTGATCGCGCAGTGGATGCTCGAGCGCACCACGGCCGAGTGGACCGCGCTGCTCGAGCCCAATGCGGTGCCGTGCGCCCCGATCCTCGACCTGCCCGAGGTGTTCAAGCACCCGCAAGTGGCGGCGCGCGGCATGAAGATCCACAACGCGGGCATGCCCATGGTGGCCGCGCCCATGCGCCTGGACGGCCAGCGCGCAGTATCGAACTCACCGGCGCCCATGCTCGACGAGCACGGCAGCGCCATCCGCGACGCGCTGGCCCGCTCATCGGCCTGGCCGGCCGCCGACTGATCTCCGGAGCGCACCATGGACATGAAGAGTTCTCCGCTGTCGCACCTGCAGGAAGTGGCGCTGCTGCGCACCAGTGCGTTGATCGATGGCCATTGGGTCGGCGGCGGCAGCCGCTTCGCCGTCAATGACCCGGCCACCGGGCAGAAGCTGGCCGACGTGCCGAACCTCGGCGCAAAAGAAACCGAAGCGGCGATCGCTGCCGCCCACGCGGCCTGGCCGGCGTGGCGCACCATGCCGGCCAAGCAGCGCCACGGCATCCTGATGAAATGGTTCGCCCTGCTCAACCAGCACGCCGATGACCTGGCGCGCATCATGACCGCCGAGCAAGGCAAGCCGCTCGCCGAGGCGCGTGGCGAGGTGATCTATGGCGCCAGCTTCATCGAGTGGTTCGCCGAGGAAGGCCGCCGCGTCTACGGCGAGACCATCCCCACCACCGACCCGAGCAAACGCACGCTGGTGATCAAGCAACCGATCGGCGTGTGCGCGGCCATCACGCCGTGGAACTTCCCGATCGCCATGATCACGCGCAAGGTGGCGCCGGCGCTGGCCGCCGGCTGCCCGGTGGTGATCAAGCCCGCAGAGGCGACGCCGCTGTCGGCGCTGGCCTGCGCCGAACTGGCGCAGCGCGCCGGCATGCCACCCGGCGTGCTCAACGTGATCACCGCCGATGCGAGGAACTCGATCGAGGTCGGCAAGGTGCTGTGCGCCTCCGACACCGTGCGCCACCTGTCGTTCACCGGATCGACCGAAGTGGGCCGCATCCTGATGTCGCAGTGCGCGCCCACAGTGAAGAAGCTGTCGCTCGAACTCGGCGGCAACGCGCCGTTCATCGTGTTCGACGATGCCGACATCGACTCGGCGGTCGACGGCGCGATGATCAGCAAGTACCGCAACGCCGGCCAGACCTGCGTGTGCGCGAACTGCCTTTACGTGCAGGACGGCGTGTACGACAGCTTCGTGAAGAAGCTGGCCGACAAGTCCAAGACGATCAAGGTCGGCAACGGGTTCGAACCCGGCGTGAACCAGGGGCCGCTGATCGACGCGCAGGCGATGACCAAGGTCGAGGCTCATGTGGCCGACGCGCTGGCCAAGGGCGCCAAGGTGCTGAGCGGTGGCTCGAAGCTCGGCGAGCGCTTCTACGCACCCACCGTGCTGGCCGACGCCACCGCCGACATGCTGTGTGCGCGCGAAGAAAC
>DATKJN010000450.1:0-2525 GCA_035543655.1 Burkholderiaceae bacterium
ATGGTCACATCCAGCATCTGCCCGACCGATTCGGCCGTACCCTTGAAGTTGACGATGCGGTTGCATTCGGTGCGCCCCATCAGCTCGGAAGGGTCCTTGCGGCTCGGTCCTTCCACCAGGATGCGCTGCTGCGTGCCGACCCGCGATGCAGAGATCGCGCGGGCCTGCGTGTCGAGCAGGGTCTGCAGCCGTTGCAAGCGCGCGAGCTTGGCCTCGTGAGGCGTGTCGTCGTGCAGCGCAGCGGCGGGAGTGCCGGGCCGCGGGCTGAACACGAAGCTGAAGCTGGCGTCGAACCCCACTTCTTCGACCAGGCGCATCAACTGATCGAAGTCGGCGTCGGTCTCGCCAGGAAAGCCGACGATGAAATCCGACGACAGGCTGATGCCGGGCCGTGCGCGCTTGAGCTTGCGCACGGTGCTCTTGTATTCGATGACCGAGTAGCCGCGTTTCATCGCCGCCAGGATGCGGTCGCTGGCGTGCTGCACGGGCAGGTGCAAATGGCTTACCAGCTTCGGCACGCGCTCGTACACATCGATCAAACGCTGGGTGAACTCTTTCGGGTGACTGGTGGTGAAGCGGATGCGCTGCAAGAGAGGCAGCTCGGCGATGCATTCGATCAGCAGCGCGAAGTCGGCCATCTCGCCGCTGGTGCCCATCGCGCCGCGGTAGGCATTGACGTTCTGCCCGAGCAGCGTGATCTCCTTGACACCTTGGTCGACCAGCGTGGCCACCTCGGTCATCACATCGTCCAGCGGCCGGCTCACCTCTTCGCCGCGTGTGTAGGGCACGACGCAGTAGCTGCAGTACTTGGAGCAGCCTTCCATGATCGACACGAAAGCGCTGGCGCCATCGACGCGCGCCGGGGGCAGGTGATCGAACTTCTCGATCTCCGGAAAGCTGATGTCCACTTGAGGGCGGCCGAGTGCCCGGCGCTGCGCAATCAACTGAGGCAAGCGATGCAGCGTCTGAGGGCCGAACACCACATCCACGTAGGGGGCGCGCTGCACGATCGCCGCGCCCTCCTGGCTGGCGACGCAGCCCCCCACGCCAATCAGCACGCCTTTGCTCTTCAGATGCTTGACGCGGCCGAGGTCCGAAAACACCTTCTCCTGTGCCTTCTCGCGTACCGAGCAGGTGTTGAACAAGATCAAGTCCGCCGCCTCCGGATCGGCCACGGTCTCGTAGCCTTCGGCCGCACGCAGCACATCGGCCATCTTGTCAGAGTCGTATTCGTTCATCTGGCACCCGAAGGTGCGGATGAAGACCTTCTTCGCGGTCATGGCGCCGTGCCCGTCAGGGCTTGGTCCACACTTGGGCGACCGGATCGAACGACCACGCCCTGGCGTCGGCGGCCTTGGTCGGCCACGGCTGCTTCGCGCGTTCGGCGTCGGTGAGGATCCACACGTCGTGCACCAGCCCGAGCGGATCGACCGTGTAGTGGACCACCGCCTTCATGCCGATCAAGGCCCCCGACATCACCAGCAGGTTGTTGGTGCCGCGGATGCGCGAGGCAGGCGACAGACGCGCGGCCTGCCCATTGAGCACCACCTCGGGGGGCTGCCCGAAAGCGATCTCACCGCGCAAGGCATTGGCGGGGAAGTTGCGCTGAACGACGTTCTGCGCCCAGGCACCGCTGCCGACCATGAACATGGTCACCAGCGCGACGACACAGCGGATCATGGTGTTCATCCAGCGGCTGTGGTGGCTCGCTGCAACGCGCCGCTGCAGCGAGTGCAAAGAGGTGGTGGCGCTTCAGGGACTCGAACCCCGGACCTGCGGATTATGATTCCGTCGCTCTAACCGACTGAGCTAAAGCGCCCGAGCCGGCAATTATATCGATCGGTGCCGAGACCTCTGGCACGCGCCTCGCGCGGCGCACTACACCCATGTTCAGTTTCTTCCGCAAGAAGTCGGGCCCCGAATCCGCACCCGCGCAACCCACGCCGGCGGCGGAGCCGTCCGCACAGCCGCTGGCGGAGCCGCGTCAGGGGTGGGTCGAGCGCCTGCGCGGCGGCCTGCGCAGAACCGGCAGCAGCATCACGCAGGTGTTCACCGGGGTGCGCATCGACGAGGCGCTTTACGACGAACTCGAGGCGGCTCTGCTGATGGCCGATGCCGGTCCTACGGCGACGCGTCATCTGCTCGATGACTTGAAGCGGCGCGTGCGGGACGCCGGTGCGACCGAACCGACCGCGGTCAGGTCGTTGCTCGCGGACGCGCTCACCGACCTGCTGGCGCCGCTGGAGCGGCCCCTCGAGATCGGGCGCACCGGATGCACAGTGATGATGGTGGTGGGCGTCAATGGCGCCGGCAAGACCACCAGCATTGGCAAGCTCGCGTGCTACCTCGCTGAGGCACGTCAGAAGGTGCTGCTGGCTGCGGCCGACACGTTTCGCGCCGCCGCGCGAGGCGCGTGCCAGAGGTCTCGGCACCGATCGATATAATTGCCGGCTCGGGCGCTTTAGCTCAGTCGGTTAGAGCGACGGAATCATAATCCGCAGGTCCGGGGTTCGAGTCCCTGAAGC
>DATKJN010000451.1:0-2857 GCA_035543655.1 Burkholderiaceae bacterium
GGCGCTGAAGGGCGTGCGCGAGATCTCGTTCGCCGTGGTGGCGATGACGCTCACGCTGGCCGCGGTGTTCGCACCGCTGGCCTTCACCCCGGGCCGCACCGGACGCCTGTTCGTGGAGTTCGCGCTGACGTTGGCCGGCGCCGTGATCGTGTCGGGCTTCGTGGCTCTCACCCTGTCGCCGATGTTGTGCAGCAAGCTGCTGCGCCACAAAGCGAACCCGAACATGTTCGATCGCTTCATCGAAGGCGGCCTGGCGCGGCTGACCGCCCTGTACACCGGCACGCTGCAATGGGTGCTGAATCACCGCTGGATCGTGCTGCTGGTGATGGTGTCTTCCGGCGCGGTCAGCTGGTGGTTGTTCACCAATGCCAAGCGTGAGCTGTCGCCGATGGAGGACCGCGGCGTGATCATGGCGGTGGTCAATTCTCCCGATGGCGCCACGCTCGACTACACGGCCAAGTACCTGCGCGCGATCGAACGCATCACCGCCGACTACCCTGAGATCGATCGCACGTTCGCCGTCAGCGGCAACCCGAGCGTGTCGCAGGGCATCGCGGTACTGCGCACGGTCGACTGGGAACAGCGCAGCAAGACCACATTGCAGATCGCGCGCGAACTGCAGGCGAAGATGGCGGGACTGCCCGGCGTCACGGCGCGACCGGCCACGCCGCCCAGTCTGGGTCAGGGCTTTCGCGAGGTGCCGGTCAACTTCGTGATCATGACCAGTGACAGCTATGCCAACCTGTCCGCAGTGGCGCAGCAGTACCTGGCCGAAATGGCCAAGAACCCGGGTTTCATCAACCCAGACACCGACCTGCGCCTGAACAAGCCCGAGATCCTGATGGAGGTCGACCGCGAGCGCGCCGCCGATGCCGGCATCAGCGTCGATCAGGTGGCACGCACGGTCGAGACCATGCTCGGCGGCCGGCAGGTCACGCGTTACAAGCGCGATGCCGAGCAGTACGACGTGATGGTGCAGACGCGTGCCACCGGGCGCACGACACCGGAAGACATCGAGAAGCTGTTTGTGCGCGGCCGCGGTGACGCCATGGTGCCGCTGTCGTCGCTGGTGCGGATTCGCGAGTCGGTGAGTCCGCGCGAGTTGAACCACTTCAACCAGCGCCGCTCGGTCACCATCACGGCCAACCTGGCGCCCAACTTTGCGCTCGGCGAGGCATTGCAGGCGATGGACGCGATCTCCAACAAGGTTCTGCAACCGGGCTATGCCACCGAACTGAACGGCGTGTCGCGCGAGTTCCGCTCATCGAGCGGGGCACTCGGCGTGGTGTTCGTGCTGGCGCTGGTGTTCATCTTCCTGGTGTTGTCGGCGCAATTCGAAAGCTTCGTCGATCCGTTTGTGATCCTGCTGTCGGTGCCGCTGTCGATGGTGGGTGCGCTGGCCGCCTTGCAGTTGGCCGGCGGCACGCTCAACGTGTACTCGCAGATCGGGCTCATCACGCTGATTGGCCTGATCACCAAACACGGCATCCTGATCGTTGAGTTCTCGAACCAGTTGCGCCAGCAAGGACGCAACATTCGCGAGGCGGTGGTCGAGGCTGCCGGCTTGCGCCTGCGTCCGATCCTGATGACCACGGGCGCCATGGTGCTCGGTGCGTTGCCGCTGGCGCTGGCGCACGGCGCCGGCGCCGAGAGCCGTCAACAGATCGGCTGGGTCATCGTCGGCGGCATGTCGGTGGGCACGCTGCTCACGATTTTTGTCGTGCCCACGGTCTACACCTGGTTTGCACGCGGGCGCATCCCGGGCGAGATCAAGACACCGTCGCTCGACGAGGCGCCGGCGGCGGCGCACTAGCGCTTTGCCAACGCACCCACGGCCAGGCTTGCAAGCCTGGCGGGTTCGCCAGGCGTGTTGCAGCACGCAGGTGCTGCAACACGTCCTCGTTCACCCACCGATGTAGTGCATCTCGACGCGGCGCTCGATGGGGCCGCCAGCCTGCTGCGCGCTGCGCAACTCGGAGTAGCGGTCTTCGCGCTGCGACCACAGCTCGTCGATCACGGTGGAGACCTCTTCATCGCTGCGGCCGCCACGCAGCAGCGCACGCAGATCGTGTCCGCGGCTGGCGAACAGGCACATGAACAGCTTGCCCTCGGTCGACAGGCGCGCGCGGTTGCAGTCACCACAGAAGGCCTTGGTCACGCTCGAGATCAGCCCGATCTCGCCGCCACCATCGGCGTAGCGCCAGCGTTCGGCGGTCTCGCCTGGCGCGCTGGCGTCGAGCGGCGCCAACGGCCAGGACGACTGCACGCGTTGCAACAAGTCCGCCGAAGGCAGTACCTGGTCCATGCGCCAGCCGTTGGTGGCGCCGACGTCCATGTACTCGATGAAGCGCAGCACGATGCCGCTGTGGCGGAAGTGCTCGGCCATCGGCAGCACTTCATGGTCGTTGACGCCGCGCTGCACCACCATGTTGACCTTGATCGGCGCCAGGCCGGCCTCGCGCGCCGCAGCGATGCCATCGAGCACCTCGCCGACCGGGAAGTCCGCGTCGTTCATCGCGCGGAACACGCCATCGTCGAGGGCGTCCAGGCTCACGGTCACGCGCGACAGCCCCGCGGCCTTCAACGCCTTGGCCTTGCGCGCCAACAGCGAGCCGTTGGTCGTGAGCGTGATGTCCAGCGGCTGGCCGTCGACGCCGCGCAGCGGCGCCAGCATTGCGATCAGGTCCTCCAACCCCTTGCGCAGCAGCGGTTCGCCGCCGGTGAGCCTGAGCTTGTGCACGCCATGCGCCGCGAACAGACGCGCCAGGCGCGTGATCTCCTCGAAGCTCAGCAGCGACTTCTGCGGCAGGAACTGGTAGGCGCCGTTGAACACCTCCTTGGGCATGCAGTAGCCGCA
>DATKJN010000452.1:0-2594 GCA_035543655.1 Burkholderiaceae bacterium
ACCCCGCCGTGCCCGCTGGGCGGGTGGTGCCGGCGCGGTCTACTGGCGGGGTCCGCGCTGGCGCCAGTCGCCGGGCGTCTGCCCGAAGTGCGCCTTGAAGCTGCGGCCGAATGCCGGCACGTCGCGAAAGCCGTGCGCCAGCGCGATGTCGGCGATGCCGCGCGTGCGCCAACTCGGGTCGGCCAATGCGGCGGCGCAGCGCGCCAGCCGTTCGTCGCGCAGCCAGCGCATCACGCCGGTGCCGACGCTGGCGAAGGCTCGCTGCAACGAGCGCGCCGACACCCGCTGCGCGCGCGCCAAGGCCTCGATATCCAGGTCTGGATCGGCGATGCGCTCGCGCGCGTCGTGCTGCGCTCGCGCCACCAGTGCGCGCCGCGCGTCGACCGCGCCATCGTCGAGCGCCGCGCTGTGCGCGGCCAACAAGTGAAACAGCTCGTCGACCAGCACAGCGGCCTCGACGTCGTCGACTTCGGGCAGCGCCTGGTCCAGGCCCTGCACGAAACCGTGCAGCACGCGGCCGAAGCCACCGGTCGGCTGCAGCCGTTGCGCCAGCCGCCGGTCGAGGCCGCCCGCCAGCGGGCCCACGCAGCCGCGCGGCGCCTGGATCACGGTTTGCCGGAACGGCTGGTCGAATTGCAGGCGATAGGGCCGCGAGTTGTGGAACAGCAGCATGTCGCCCGGCCGCAGCAGGGCCTGTGCACCGGCTTGCTCGACCGCGCAGGTGCCTGTGCGTTGCACCATGAAGGTGTAGACGTCGCGTTCGTCGGCGCGCGATATCTGTGCGGCGCCGCGGCTCACGCACTGGGCGCCGGCATCCACTTGCGAGTGCACGCGGCCGCGCGCGGCGCGCACATCCATGCGCGCGTTGAAGGCCTGGCGCGCGATCGGCTCGGCGTCCATCGGCACGTAGACCGAGCACACCACTTCGCGCCAGAAACCGGCCCGCTCGCGCGGCATGACACGCGCGGTGTCGAACTGCAGGTTCATCGCTCGTCCTTGGCGCTGCGCGCACAGGCGGTTGGCACGCGCGGCACACGCGCTGGCGTGTCGCGCACCTAGCATGGTCCGCGCCGACGCAGCGTTCGGCGCGTTTCGCCGATTCACTCTACTGCCTTCGAAAGGAAACGTCATGCCCGCCAAACCCGCAAAGCCGGTCCTGGGTGGCCGAGAGAAGGTCAAGGTTGCGATCGCGCAGAAGTCGCCGGTGTTCATGAACCTCGATGCCAGCGTCGAGCGCGCGGCAAGCCTGATCCTCGAAGCCGGCCGCAATGGCGCGCAACTGGTGGTGTTTCCCGAGGCCTGGCTGGCCGGCTATCCGTACTGGACCGAAGGCTGGGACTCGGCGCTGCCGCAGTGGGCCGGCGGCCGCATCCTGTTTCGCGACAACGCGCTGGTGGTGCCGAGCGAGCAGGCCGAGCGCCTCGCGCAGGCGGTGCGCAAGGCGGGCATCTACGTCGTGCTCGGCTGCAACGAGATGGACCCACGGCCGGCAGTCAGCACCGTCTACAACAGCCTGATCTTCTTCGCACCCGACGGCAGCGTGATGGGACGGCACCGCAAGCTGATGCCGACCTTCACCGAGCGCATGTTCTGGGGCCACGGCGACGCCGACGACCTGGTGGTGTTCGACACCGACATCGGTCGCATCGGCGGGCTGATCTGCGGCGAGCACCTGATGACCCTGGTGCGCGCGTCGATGATCGCGCAGGGCGAGGACATCCACGTCGCAGTGTTTCCGGGCGCGTTCGAGCTGCACACCGGGCCGCGCTTGGAAGAGCCGGAGAAGATGGGCTGCTTCTGGGGCCACTTCGAGGTGCGCGCGCACGCCTTCGAGGCCGGCGCTTTCGTCGTGTCGGCGTGCGCCTCGATCAACGACGACGACGTCGCCGCCGACTTCCCCTACAAGGGCAAGATGAACATCGGCTACGCCAACGGCGGCAGCGAGGTGGTGGCGCCGCTGGGCATTGCGCTCGCCGGCCCGACCTATGGCGAGGCGATGGTGTATGCCGAGCTCGAGGCGTGGATGATCAAGGCCACCAAGGCGATCGTCGACACCATGGGCCACTACGCGCGGCCCGATGTGCTGCGCCTGCTGATGCGGCGCGAAGAAGGCTGGGTGCAGGCCGGGGCCGCGCGCGACCTCGCGCCGCTGCGCACGGCGCTGAACGAAGACGCGCTCAAGCGTGCCGCCGACGCACGCGATGTCGACTCCGACAAGGTGATCGAGATCGCCGAGGGCGTGCGGCGCGCGGCGGGGTAGAGCGACCACGTTTTGGCTTCGGCCGGCGCCACGCGCCTTCACATCGCTGCGCGATGTGAGCCTGCGCCGAAACGGCCTGCGGCCGTTTTCAGTCGTGCTTGATCGCGATCGTCTTCAGCGTGGAGAAGCCGTACAGCGCCTCGAAGCCCTTTTCGCGCCCGTGGCCTGAGCTCTTCACGCCGCCGAACGGCAGCTCGACACCGCCGCCGGCGCCGTAGTTGTTGACGAACACCTGGCCGCACTTGAGCTGCCGCGCCACGCGCAGCGCGCGGCTGCCGTCGCGCGTCCACACGCCGGCCACCAGTCCGAAGGCGGTGCCGTTGGCCTGCGCGAT
>DATKJN010000453.1:0-3285 GCA_035543655.1 Burkholderiaceae bacterium
CCGGCGTGCGCGAGCGCGATGCGCTTGACCTCTGCGCTGGCGCGTCGACGGTTGCGCCACAGCGCGAGCAGGGCGGCGATCTCCTTCATCGAGAAGCCGAGGTCGCGGGCGCGCCGGATGAAGCGCAGCGTGTGCACCGACGCGTCGTCGTATTGCCGGTAGCCTGCATCGGTGCGCGGCGCTTTGGGCAGCAGACCGAGCTGCTCGTAGTGGCGGATCATCTTGGCCGACACCGCCGACGCGGCCGCGGCTTGCCCGATGTTCATCGTGTGTCCTCCGCGCCCGTCGGGCGCCAGCGCTTGAGCAGCAGCGCGTTGCTCACGACGCTCACGCTCGACAGCGCCATCGCGGCGCCGGCCAGCATCGGGCTCAACAGGCCGAAAGCGGCCAGCGGAATGCCGACCACGTTGTAGAAGAAGGCCCAGAACAAATTCTGGTGGATCTTGGCGGTGGTGCGGCGCGACAGCTCGATCGTGTGCGCCACCAGCATCGGGTCGCCGCGCAGCAGCGTCACACCGGCGGCGTGCATCGCCGCATCGGTGCCGATTGCGCGCCCGGCGCCGTCGGTGCCGCCCATCGCGATGCCGACGTCGGCCGCCGCGAGCGCCGGCGCGTCGTTGATGCCGTCGCCGACCATGGCCACGCGGCCGGCGTGAGGCACTGCGCGCAGTGCCGCCACGGCCTGCGCCTTGTCGCCGGGCAACACCTCGGCGCGCACGTCGTCGATGCCGAGCGCGCGGGCGGTCGCCTGCGCCGCGCCGGCCGAGTCGCCGCTGATCAGCAGCGGGCGCACGTGCATGCGCTTCAGTCGTGCGATCGCCGCCACGGCGCCGGGCTTCAACGCATCGCCGAACGCGAACAGCGCGCACACGATCGTGCGGCCGTCGCTGCCTTCTTCGGCCAGCCACGACAGCGTGCGGCCCTGCTGCTGCAGCGCTTCGAGCTGCACGCGCCACGGCGCTGTGTCGGCGCCGAGTTCGCCCATCCAGCGCGTGCTGCCCAGGCGCAGCACGTGGCCGTCGACGGTGCCGACCACGCCGCGCCCGGCCATCGCCTGCACGCCCTGCGCAATGCTGCGTGCCGCGGCGTCGGGCAGCGCCTGCAGCACCGCCCGAGCCAATGGGTGCTCGCTGCCCGCCTGCAACGCGGCCGCCCACGCGAGCGCACGCTCGGTCGCGAACCCGGCAGCGGGCAGCAAGGCCACCAGGCTGGGCCGGCCCTCGGTGAGCGTGCCGGTCTTGTCGAACGCCACCGTGCGCACCGCATGGGCCAGCTCGAGGGCCTGCGCGTCTTTGATCAGGATGCCGTGGCGTGCGGCCGCGCCGGTGCCCACCATGATGGCGGCCGGCGTCGCCAGTCCGAGTGCGCACGGGCATGCGATCACCAGCACCGACACCGCATGGATCAGCCCCTCGCTCCACGCACTGGTGGCCCAGCCCCAGCCGAGCCACGTGATCGCCGCAATCACCAGCACGACCGGCACGAACAGCGCGCTCACGCGATCGACCAGGCGCTGGATCGGTGCCTTGTGCGCCTGCGCCGACTCGACCAGCCGCACGATGCGCTCCAGCGTCGATTCGGCACCGAGCGCGGTGGCGCGCACATGTAGCAGGCCTTCGCCGTTGATCGCGCCGCCGGTCACGCGGTCGCCCACCTGCTTGGCCACCGGCAGGCTCTCGCCGGTGATCAGCGACTCATCGACATGGCTCGCGCCGTCGACGATCTCGCCATCGGCCGGCAGGCGCTCGCCAGGGCGCACGACCACGACATCGCCAACGCGCAATTGCGCCGTCGGCAGCTCCACCTCGGCGCCGGCGCGTTGCACGCGCGCGGTGTCGGGGCGCAGTGCCTGCAGCGCGCGGATCGCGTCCGTGGTGCGGCGCTTGGCGCGCAGCTCAAGCCACTTGCCGAACAGCACCAGCGTGATCACCACCGCGGCCGATTCGAAGTACAGCGGCGGCATCGTGCCGGCCGGCGCAGCGAGCAGCAGCGCCAAGCTCAGCCCATAGGCCGCGCTGGTGCCGAGCGCGACCAGCAGATCCATGTTGCCGGTGCGTGCGCGGAGTGCCTTGAAGCCGGCCACGTAAAAGCGCGCGCCGAGCCAGAACTGCACCGGCGTGGCCAGTGCGAGCTGCAACCAGCCGCCAAGCATCCAGTGGCGGCCGAACAGCTCGCCCAGCATCGGCAATGCCAGCGGCAGCGACAGCAGCGCGGCCAGCAGCACGCGCGTGCCGTCACCAAAGGCTGCCCTGGTGGGCGGCAACGCATCGGCGGCCGACAGGTCGCGCCCGCTGTAGCCGGCCTTGTCCAGCGCCTGCAGCAGCGCGGCGGTGGGCGCTTCGCCCGGCCGGCGCACGACGTCGGCGCGCTCGGTCGCGAGGTTGACACTGGCCGACACCACGCCGGGCACGCGCGCCAATGCGCGCTCGACCCGGTTCACGCACGATGCGCAGGTCATGCCCTGCACGGCCAGGCCCACGCTGGAGGTCGACGCATCCATGGCACGCAGCTTAAACGTTGCCATGATGGGAAGGTCAAGCGTGGCGTGCTTGACCTTGCCCGCGTGGCAAGGTCTAGAGTGCGATCCAGGCGAAAGAGGCACCCGATGATCGAACTCAAGCTCCCCACGATGACCTGCGGCCATTGCGTGCGCACGGTGACCGAGACCGTGCAGGCGGTCGATGCCAATGCCAGGCTCGAGATCGATCTGCCGGCGCAACGCGTGCGCATCGAGTCGCTGCTCGAGCGCCAGGCGTTCGAGCGCGCGCTGATCGAAGAGGGCTACGCGCCGGCGCCTTGAAGCGGCCGCGTCGAGGCGCGCACCACCAGCTCGGGGCGCAACACCACGGTGGCCGCTGACAGCTGCTGGCCATCCAGCCGCTCGAACAGCAACTGCGCGGCGCGCCAACCGAGCTCGCGATGCGGCGGACGGATCGTCGTCAGCGGCGGGTTGACCAGGTCGACCAATTGCATGTCGTTGTGGCCGGTGATCGACACATCGGTCGGGATGCGCAGGCCGGCGGCCGCCAGCGCATCGTAGGCGCCGAGCGCGACCAGGTCGTTGCAGCACACCACACCGTCGGGCCGGGTGCGATTCGCTGCCAACAGGCGTGCCATCGCAGCGCGCCCGGCTTCGCGGCTGTAGGCCTCGCAAACGGCAATGCCGCTCGCGCTCGTGCCGTGGTCGCGCAGGGCCTGCTCGAAGCCGAGGCGACGGCCCACGCCGGTGGGCAGGTTCTGCGGCCCGGCCAGATGGGCCAGGTGTCGGCAGCCGGTGAGCCACAG
>DATKJN010000454.1:0-10819 GCA_035543655.1 Burkholderiaceae bacterium
CATCTTGTACATGTCGAGCCCCAGCACGCCGGAGGCGAGCTTGGCGCGTTTCTCGCTCTCGTTGGCTTCGCGCGCGGCGGCGGCATCGGCCACCTTGCCCACCATCGCAGCAGGCACCACGACCACGCCATCGTCATCGGCAACGATCGCGTCGCCGGGGTGCACCAGCGCGCCGGCGCACACCAGCGGAATATTGACCGAGCCCAGCGTTGCCTTCACCGTGCCCTTGGCGCTGACCGCCTTGCTCCACACGGGAAAGCCCATCTCCGTGAGCACTTTCACGTCGCGAACGCCAGCCTCTATCACCAGCCCCGCGGCGCCACGCGCGCGGTAGCTGGTGGCCAGCAGGTCGCCGAAAAAACCGTCGTCGTTCTCCGCGGTGCACGCCGCGATCACGATGTCGCCTTCGCGCAGCTGTTCGGCCGCCACGTGAAGCATCCAGTTGTCGCCGGGCTGCAGCAACACGGTGACCGCGCTGCCCGCGATCTGAGCGCCGGGGTAGATCGGCCGCATGTACGGCTTCATCAAGCCGACACGGCCCATCGCTTCGTGCACGGTGGCGACGCCGTACGCGGCCAGGCGGTCGACCGCGGCCCGATCCGCGCGGGCGATGTTGCGTTTGACGATACCGATCTGGTACATGTCACTGTCCTCTTTTCTTCAGCGCAGCGTCGAGCCGCGGAAACACGCGGCGCGCGTTGCCTTCGTAGATCTGACGGCGCTGCTCGGGCGTGAGCTTCGCCGCCTCGATGTAGCGCTTGGTGTCGTCGTAGTTGAACCCGGTCTCCGGATCGATGCCGCGCACCGCGCCGATCATCTCGCTGGCGAACAACACGTTGTCGACCGGGATCACGCGTGTCAGCAGATCGATGCCCGGCTGGTGGTACACACAGGTGTCGAAGAAGACGTTGTTCAGCAGGTGCTGACTCAACAGCGGCTTCTTCAGCTCCTGCGCCAGGCCGCGGTAACGGCCCCAGTGGTACGGCGCCGCACCACCGCCGTGCGGGATGATGAAGCGCAGCGTCGGAAACTCCTTGAACAGGTCGCCTTGGATCAGCTGCATCACCGCCGTGGTGTCGGCGTTGATGTAGTGCGCCCCTGTGGTGTGGAAGCACGCGTTGCAGCTCGTGCTCACGTGGATCATGGCCGGGATGTCGTACTCGACCATCTTTTCGTAGATCGGGAACCAGTGTGGGTCGGTGAGCGGCGGTGAAGTCCAGTGGCCGCCCGACGGGTCGGGGTTCAGGTTGATGCCGACGTTGCCGTACTGCTCGACGCACTTCACCAGCTCCGGGATGCACGTCCTGGGGTCGACGCCGGGGCTTTGCGGGAGCATGGCCGCGGGAATGAAGTGATCCGGGAACAGCCGCGACACGCGATGGCAGAGCTCGTTGCAGATGGCCGCCCAGGTGCTCGAGACCTGGAAGTCGCCGACGTGGTGCGCCATGAAGCTGGCCCGCGGACTGAAGATCGTGAGATCCGAGCCGCGCTGCTTCATCAGCTTGAGCTGGTTGGTCTCGATCGACTCGCGCAGCTCGTCGTCCGAAATCCTCAACTCGCTCGGCTTGGGCATCACCGACGGGTCCTTGATGCCGGCGATCTGCGCGTTGCGCCACGTCTCCAGCGCCTTTGGCGCGGTGGTGTAGTGACCATGGCAATCGATGATCATGCAGTGTCTCCTTCAGGCCGGTTCCATGCCATGGCGGCGCTTGCTCTCGGCGACTTGCGGCGAGTTCATGAAAGCGAGGAGCGCGTGCACCGCGGCGACTTGGGTCGACTGGGCGCACACGCCGGCGGAAAAGGTGGTGATGAACTGCGTGTCGCCGGGCAGGCCGCCGATCACGTCGACGTCGGGCAGGTGCATCAACTCGCTCAACTGCTGGAAACCGAGCTCGACATCGCCGCGCGCCACCAGCGAGCCCACCGGCACGCCAGGCGGGGCCTGCACGGTGCGCGGCGCAATCTCGCTGGCGATGCCCCAGCGCTCGAAGAGCCTCTGCAAGTGCACGCCGCTCGGACCCGTGGAATAGCTGATCCGGCGCGCCGCGCGCACAGCGGTCTTCAGGGCCTCTTCGGTGCTCACGTCGGGTCGTGGCGCGCCTTGGCGCACGGCAATCGCCACCGGAGAACGCACCAGGTCCATGCGCTCGCCCGTCACGTGGCCCGATGCGATCAAGCGGTCGATCGCATCGGAGGCCAGGAATACCGCATCGAAAGCCTCACCTGCCTGCACGCGTTTGGCGGCGTCGACACCGCCAACGGCCTGGATCGCCACCACGATGCCGGTTTGCTGTTCGTACGCCTGCGCCAAGTCCGCCAGCAACGCGCGCGTGGCCATTGAGGAGATGCCGGTGATGCGTGCGCTCATGTCACAGGCCCCGAATGTGGGGCGCTGCGGCGATTGTGCGCGGTCTGCCTGGCTCGCCTAGGCTTTGGGCCTACTAGCAGCTATGCCGTCGCGGCATGGGCCAGGTGTCAGCGCTTGGCCTTGCGCGCTGGCGCGCGCGGCGCGTCGATCAGCTCCGTGAGGAGCCGCGCCACGCGACGGGTGAGCGGCGTGGCCGGCTTGGTCGCCGACTGGGCGAGGAACAACACGCTGGGCAGTTCAGGCTCGACGATCGGCCGCACGGCGAGTTCGCTGCCGCGGCCCGAGGCGTCGACCGCGCTCGCATTGAGCACCGCGTAGCCCACGCGGGCACACACCAGGTCGATGATCGCCGGCACGCTCGACACCTCCCATGCCACGTGGAGTTTCACACCGGCCAGATTGGCCTGCGTCTGCAGCAACCGGCGAATCGCCTGATGGCGTTCAGGCAGGATCAACGGGAACGCGCCCAGCTCGCGCAGCGGCACCGGACCCCTGTTGCCTTTGCGGCCGCGCACGGCCTCCACCAGGCACAAGCGCTCTTGCAGCAGCGGAGTGATCTCGAGTGCCGGCTGCGCGTCGGGGTTGTAGAGCAGCCCAAGGTCGGCGCGGCCGCTGCCGATCCACTCGGCGATGTGGGCACTCAGGCCTTCGACGATGGTCAACCGCGCGCGCGGCAGGTGCTCGCGAAAGCTTTCGATCAGCGGCAGGGTCAGGCGCCGTCCGATGCTCGGCGGCAGACCGATCGTCACGTGGCCCACGGCGGCGTCGCGCTGGGCACCGAGGTCTTCGCGCGCCTGCGACACGCGCTGCAGGATCTGTACGCCGTGCTCGAACAGGCGCTGTCCGGCATCGGTGAGCGTCACACCGCGGCCGTTGCGCAGCAGCAGGGTCTCGCGCAGGTCGGTCTCTAGCGAGCGCACCTGGCGGCTCAGGGCCGGCTGTGCGATGTCGAGCACGCGCGCGGCTTTGCTGAAGCTGCCGAGCTCGGCCACGCGCACGAAGCTCTCCAGGTGCTTGAGGTTCATGCGCTGGGGCGCTACTGCAGCTCGATCTTCGCGGCCTGGATCACCTGAGACCAGCGGCGGATCTCGTCGCCCAGAAGCTGCTGCAACTGTTCGGGCGTGCTGCCCTGCGCGCGAACGCCCAGCGCCTGCAGCTGCGATTGCACGGCCGGCATCGCGAGCGCCTGCTGCGCCGCACGATGCAGGCGCTGCACCACCGCGGGAGGCGTCCTGGCCGGCATCGCCAGCGCGTTCCACGATGCGGCCATGTAGCCGGGCAGGCCAGACTCCTGCACCGTCGGGACCGCAGGCAGCACGGCGAATCGCTTGTCCGACGTGACTGCCAGCGGCCGCACCGCCTGCGCCTGCACCTGCGGCAGCATCGGCCCGAGGATCTCGAAGGCGAGATCGATCTCACCGGCGCGCAGCGCAGTGATCACCGCCGGCGTTCCCTTGTACGGCACCACCACCACGTCGATCTGCGCCATTGACTTGAACAACTCGGCCGACAGGTGCTGGGTGCTGCCGCTGGCGATGGTGCCGACGGTCAGCTTGCCGGGAGCGCTCTTGGCCTGCGCGATCACGTCGCGCACCGTCTTGAACGGCGCGTCCTGCTTCACGAACAGCGCGAGGTCAAAGGTGCCGAGCAGGCTCACGGGGGTGAAGTCGCGCTGCACGTCGAACGGCAGCTTGCGAAACAGCCCCGCGCTCACCGCGTTGGCGTTGCTCATCAGCAGCACGGTGTGGCCATCGGGCTCGGCGCGCGCGACCGCTGTGGCACCGACGATCGCCCCCGCGCTCGGCCGGTTGTCGATCACGATCGGCTGCTTCAACGTGGCGCTCATCTCCTTGGCCACCGCCCGCGCCGTCAGGTCGGCGATGCCACCGGGTGCGAACGGCACGATCAACGTGATCGGCCGTTCTGGATAGGCGGTCTGTGCCTGGATCGGTGCCATCAAGCCCAGCGACAACGCGCCGGCGAGGCCGCGACGGCGCGTGAACAGGACAGCTCGATCGTCGTTCATGCGCACCGCCGTGATTGAAATTGGTCGGGGTGAAAGGATTCGAACCTTCGACCCACTGCTCCCAAAGCAGTTGCGCTACCAGGCTGCGCTACACCCCGAACGGGTGCGATTCTACCGAGCGCCCTGGCCCGGGCGCCTCAGCGTGCCGCGGCGGGCATCACGACGATGCCATCCTCGTCGGCCACCAGCCACTCGCCAGGATGCACCCACACGCCCTGAATCTGCACGGGCTGGTCCACCACGCCAGGGTGGCGCTTGTCGGGCGGCATCGGCAGCAGTGCCATGGCACGGATGCCGATCTGGCAACGCGCCATCTCTTCGGCATCGCGCACCGCGCCGAAAACCACGACTCCCGCCCAGCCGTTCTTGTCGGCAGCGCTCGCGAGATTGCCGCCGACCAGCGCGCGGCGCAGCGATCCGCCGCCATCGACCACCAGCACACGACCATTGCCGGGCGACTGCACCGCCTCGCGAACCGACGTGTTGTCCTCAAAGCACTTCACGGTGGACACCGCACCATGGAAGCGCATGCGCGCGCCGAAGTCGCGGAAAATCGGCGGCAGCACGCGAAAGCGTTCGGCCGGGGCGTCGCGATTTGCGTCGCACAGATCGCAGGTGGACAAGGGGTTCATGGCATGACGGTCCTGTCGAAGGTTCGCGCGATCATAGGGGCGCTGCTATTGGCGGCGCAGACCGCGGCCCCGGCGCAGCCCCGTTTGCTCGACCATGGCGCCGAATGGCTGCCGGGGCAGTTCATCTCCGGGGCGCAGCCCGACGGCAACAGCGTGCTGATCGAGGCACCCGACGGTTGGATCGTGATCGACAGCGGCCGGCATCCGCCGCATGCGCAAGCGATCCTCGATCGCATCCGAGCCAGCAACAAGCCGCTGCGCGCGATCATCAACACCCATTGGCACCTCGATCACATCGGCGGCAACCGCGCATTGAAAGCCGCATACCCCGGAGCTCAGCTGATCGCCAGCGATGCGATCGTGGCTGCCCGCAGCGGCTTTCTTGCCGACTACCGCGGCCAGTTGCTGGCCGAGATCGGCAAGCCGTCGACCACCGAGGCGCAACGTGCCGCGTACCAACGCGAGGTCACCGTCATCGACGACACGGCAGCCTCCACACCGGATGTGCGTGTCAGCGAGCTGGTGCCGATGCTGGTTGCCGGGCGCGGCATCAGCCTGGGTCTCGAGCGCGATGCAGTGACCGGTGGCGACGTGTGGGTGTACGACGTCACGTCACAGGTGCTCGCGGCGGGTGACCTGATCACGCTTCCGGCGCCCCTGCTCGATACCGCGTGCCCCGAGCGTTGGATGCAGGCACTGGAGCGCATCGCCACGTTGCGCTTCCGCTGGTTGGTGCCCGGCCACGGCGAGCCGATGACGCGCGGGCAGTTCGTGATCTATCGCGAGTCGTACGAACGGCTGCTGCGTTGCACCGCTTCCGATGCGCCCGCGCAGCGCTGCATCGACGGCTGGCTGAGCGACGCCGGGGGCTTGTTTCCCCGCGCGCAGCAGGCCTTGGCGCGCTCGCTGATGGCGCACTACGTCGAGCACAAGCTGCGCGCGCCGCGGGCCGCGCAGTGCATGCGCTGATCAGCTGCCCTGCTTCTTCAGTGCCGCTTCGCGCAGCGCCGTGATCGTGGTGCGCGAGGTGATCACGTCGGGGTCGAGCTTCAGGTGCAGCAGCGTCGGCCGGTCGGCTGCCATCGCCTGCGCAAACGCCGACTCGAATTGCTCGGTGCGGTCGATGTGCGCACCACGCCAGCCGTACGCCTGCGCGAGCTGCACGAAATCAGGGTTGTGCAAGTCGGTGCCACTGACACGCGCGGGATACTCGCGCTCCTGGTGCATGCGGATCGTGCCGTAGCTGCCGTTGTCGACCACGATCGACACCAGCTTGCCCTTGCCGCGTCCGGCGCCGTATGCCGTGGCGGTGGCCAGCTCTTGCCCGGTCATCAGGAAGTCGCCATCGCCGGCCACGTTGACGGCCGTGCGATCGGGATACAGCAACGACGCGGCAATCGCCGCGGGCACGCCGTAACCCATGGCACCCGAGGTTGGCGCGAGTTGCGTGCGACCGTGGTGCTGCAGGCCGTGGTACTGCACGAAGCGGTGCAGCCAGCCAGCGAAGTTGCCGGCGCCATTGGTGTACACGGTGTCGGCAGGCGCCAGCGCCTGCACCGTCTTCATCACCAGGCCGAGGTCGAGCGGCGACACCGGCGTGGGCACGAGGTTGGCCTGGTAGTCGAGGTTCGCACCCGCTGCCCACTCGCCCCATGGCACGTCGTTCGGGGCTGCCAGGCTTTCGAGCCCTTTGGCGGCGCACGACATCGACGCCTGCAGCAGCAGATCGGCGTGGTAGACGCGACCCAGTTCCTCGGGCCCGGCATGCACATGCACCAGTTTCTGCGCCGGCCTGGGCACTTGCAGCAGCGTGTAGCCGCTGGTGGTCATCTCACCCAGTCGCACGCCGAGCGCGATCAGCAGATCGGCCTCGCGAATGCGCGCCGCCAGCTTGCTGTTGATGGCGATGCCGACATCGCCTGCGTACAGTTGGTGGCGGTTGTCGAAGGTGTCTTGAAAGCGGAATCCGCAGCCCACCGGTAACTGCCAGTTCTCGGCGAAACGTTGCAGCGCCAGCGCCGCCTCGGCGTCCCAACCGCTGCCCCCCGCGATCACCAACGGACGACGAGCGGCGAGCAGCATCTGGCGCAGGTCGCGCAAGCCGCCCGGGGCGGGCCATGCGGCCGCCGGAGTCGCGCGCGGCACCACCGGCGCGGCGGTCGGCGTGGTGAGCATGTCTTCTGGCAATGCCAGCACCACCGGTCCGGGCCGGCCTTGCATTGCGACATGAAAGGCGCGCGCCACGTACTCGGGCAATCGATCGGCGCTGTCGATCTGCGCCGCCCACTTGGCCATGCCGAGCGTGCCCGGTCCGAACATCTGGCGGTAGTCGACCTCCTGGAACGCTTCGCGGTCGCGCTGGTCGCTGGCCACCTGGCCGATGAACAAAACCATCGGCGTGGAGTCCTGGAACGCGGTGTGCAGCCCCACGGCCGCGTTGCTCGCGCCAGGACCGCGCGTGACGAAACAAACCCCCGGTCGACCGCTCAGCTTGCCCTGTGCATCCGCCATGAACGATGCCCCGCCCTCCTGCCTGCAGGCAATGAAGCGGATGCGATCGGCGTGTTGATGGAACCCGTCAAGCACGGCCAGGAAACTTTCGCCGGGCACACCGAACACGGCATCGATGCCTTGGGCCACCAACGCCTCAACCAAGGCGTGGCCGGCGATTCGCTGCGTCATGGTCGTCCTCGTTGCATTGCAGGCGCGATTATCGACAGCCGGCGCTCACGCCCGCTTTCTGGGCAGTGCGCCATTTGCGCCGCAAGAACTGTGAGCGTTCGTAATCCCAGGGCCAACGGCACACCAGCAGCATGCGACGTACCGCCTTTGCGGCGCAGAGGCGGCGCGCGGCAGACGGACTGCGGCCACTTGTTCAGCCGGCCCCTCAAGTGCGGAATAGGTCACATCCCGCAGCGGTGACATTCGCGTACACCGCAACAGGCGCGTGCGCAAGCCGCGACCTAGATTGGACCGTCGCACATTGCGAAAGCCAAGCCTGCGCAGCGAATTCGCCGCGAGGGAGAAATGTCAAATGCTCAAGACGCTCTTCGGTGACCTCGGACCGCGCCCCATGGCGGGCAGCGGCTCTGCCTATGCGCCGACCGAAGTCGCCTTCGCGGCCACGGCCGTGCTCGAAGACAAGGTACCCACTGCACTGCCCCGCGAGCAGGACCCGCACTCGGTCGACGTGTTCGTCGCCGGTTCGCCGGCGCAGTCGATCCGCGAGCACTTTCACGCGACGCGCGCCGACCTGGGCACCGCGCCGTCGATGATCACCTTGCTCGACCCGTCGCGCTTGTGGGCGCCGGCGGTCGTCAAGGCGTTGTCGGACGCCACCGGCAACCCGGTGGAAAAGCTGCATCTGCGCGAGCGTGCCACGCTGCGCACGTTGGCGGTGGTGGAGCGCACGGCCGTGCCTCGCCGCGCCGCCGGGCCGCTCAAGATCTACCATGCCGACGTGCGTGCGCAGGGGCTGGAGCACGACGAGATCGTCAATGCGCTGGCCGAACGTTCGCACATGACGGCGGTGATCGTCGGTGCGCTGCAGTCGCACACGCTCGACGCACTGCTGCGCTCGCTGCTGATCGCCACGCAACAGCCCGACTGGCACTGCCCGTGGCTGGTGTTCCTGCTGCCGCCGAACTCGGGCGCGATGCGCCACCGCATCCTCAGCCAACCGTGGCCGCCGCGCGTGCGCGCCACCGCGCTGGCAGAGACACTCAACGGTGCGTCCACGGTGTGGAACACGGTACTGTCGGCCTGGGAGGCGTGCGCCAACGCGCCCACCTTCTCCACCACCCAGGCGCGACTGCTCGACGACTCCAACGTCACCAAGGCGCTGTTCGGCCTCGTGCGCACCGAAGGCGTGATCGCCTGCGGCGTGGTCGACCTCACGACCGGCGAACTGCTCGCGCACGACAGCCGCGACAGTCTCACGTTCGACCTCGGCGCGCGAGCCCGTCGATTGACGGCCGCGCGCCGCGTGTTCAGCGCGGCTGGCGGAGAGTACGGCGCCGAGAGCGAGGAGCTGATGGTCACGCAAGGCACGCGCATCGAGGTGCTGCGTGCCGGACTGCCGACGCCAACGCGTTTCGGCCTGGTCTTGATCCTCGATCGACGCCTCGCCAACGTGCCGTTGATCCGCTTCAAGGTGCTGCAGGCCGAAAAACACCTGATGTGAGCGTGCTCAGGCCGCTCGGCTAGGATCGAGGTCCCCAGACCTCATGCTGCTGCGCGGACCGCAGCAGCGCTTGCATGGCCCAGGTTCTGTACGACTACACGCGCGCCGACGCCAGCGGCGGCAGCTGCGTGGCCCACGCATGGGCCAAGGTGCCCGTGCCCCTCACGCCTCAGCGCCGCGACGAACTCAAGGCCGCCATCGTGCGCGAACTGAAGGCACGCAACGCGGTGATGGTGGTGCATTACTACGTCGACGGCGATCTGCAAGACCTCGCGCAGGCGACTGGCGGCTGCGTGTCCGACTCGCTCGAGATGGCGCGCTTCGGTCGCGATCACACGGCGCAGACACTGATCGTCTCGGGCGTGCGCTTCATGGGCGAGACTGCCAAGATCCTGTCGCCGCACAAGCGGGTGCTGATGCCCGATCTCGATGCCACCTGCTCGCTCGACCTCGGCTGCCCGCCCGAGGACTTTGCCAAGTTCTGCGACGCGCATCCGGACCGCACCGTGGTGGTGTATGCCAACACCAGCGCCGCCGTGAAGGCCCGAGCCGACTGGATGGTGACCAGCTCATGCGCGCTGGCCATCGTCAAACACCTGCACGAAAGCGGCAAGAAGATCCTGTGGGCGCCCGATCGCCACCTGGGACGCTACGTGCAGCAGCAGACCGGCGCCGACATGCTGTTGTGGGACGCCGCCTGCATCGTGCACGACGAGTTCAAGGGCGTCGAGCTCGAGCTGCTGCGCAAGGACCATCCGAAAGCCATGATCCTGGTGCACCCGGAGTCGCCCGAGGCGGTGGTGCAGCAGGCCGACGTGGTGGGCTCGACGTCGCAGTTGCTGAAGGCGGTGGTGGAAGGCAAGGCCAGCGAATACATCGTCGCCACCGACAAAGGCATGTTCCATCGCATGCAGCAGCTGGCGCCGAACAAGACGTTGATCGAAGCGCCCACTGCCGGCAACAGCGCCACGTGCAAGAGCTGCGCACACTGCCCGTGGATGGCCATGAACGGCCTCGAAGGCGTGCTGATGGCACTGCAACGCGGCACCGGCGAGATTCACGTGCCCGAACCGACGCGCGCGCAGGCATTGGGCTGCATCGAGCGCATGCTGAGCTACGTGGCAGCCAACCCCGGGGCCATCAGCCAACCGCAACAGGGTTTCGTGCCGAACGTCGGGGCTGCTTGAAGTGGCCTCGGACTTGCGTTCCGAGTTCAACGAGACGCTCGAACAGGCGCGTGCGCGCAACATCCGCGACGCACTGCTCGAAGACGTCGGCCGCGGCGACTGGACCGGCCGGCTGCTGCCCGCGCAGCGCCGCATCAAGGCACAACTGCGCGTGCGCGAGGCCGCGGTGCTGTGTGGGCGCGATTGGTTCGATGGCGTGGTGCGCGCCGTGGACGCGAACACCGTGGTGCGTTGGCGGTACGACGAAGGCGCCGACATGGCAGCCGACAGCGTGGTCTGCGACCTCGAGGGCGATGCGCGCGCGCTGCTCACGACCGAACGGCCGGCGATGAACTTCCTTCAGTTGCTGTCCGGCACCGCCACGACCACCCGCGCCCACGTGCGCGCGATCGAAGGCGCATCGCCGAATCCGCGCGGCTGCGT
>DATKJN010000455.1:0-3877 GCA_035543655.1 Burkholderiaceae bacterium
TGCGGTCGCCGGCCACCGCGACCGACCGCACCAGCTCGACCCATTCATCGCCTGTCGGCATCACTGTCCAACCCTGGTGCGCAGAGACCAGCGACAGGCTCGAGTGCCGAGCACCGGCCGGAGCCGGGCGCGGAGCCGCCAGCTGTCGCGAAGGGATCATCGCCGTTGTACGCAACGCGGCGTCGATTGGATCACACCGCCGGCCGTGATCCGATACGGCACGGCGTGCGTACAAGCGCACTGGGGCATGGAGTTCCATGCAACGGGAGGCGCTGTGGCGGTATCGAATCTGGCCCTGGAGTGGACCGAAAGGGGCATGGTGCCCGATGCGGTGGTGCGTGCCGGCATCCGTCGGCTGTTGCGCCAGCGCCTGGACGAGATCGGTGCCCACGACAGCGCGCGCGCCGCCGAGCGCAGCGAAGCGTTCGTCGCGTCGCTGTCTCAAGCGCCGCTGGCGCTGCTCGCCGACAAGGCCAACGAGCAGCACTACGAGCTGCCGCCGGCGTTCTTCGCCGCGGTGCTCGGGCGGCACCTGAAGTACAGCAGCGGCTGGTGGGCCGAAGGCGTGACCGACCTCGACGCCGCCGAAGCCGCCGCGTTGCAGGCCACCTGTGAGCGCGCCGAACTCGCCGACGGCCAGCGGGTGCTCGAGCTGGGTTGCGGCTGGGGCTCGCTGAGCCTGTGGATGGCCGAGCGGTATCCGCACAGCCGCATCACCAGCGTGTCGAACTCGCATGCGCAGCGCGCCTTCATCCAGGCCGAGGCGATGCGGCGCGGTCTGTCCAACCTGCAGATCGTCACCTGCGACATCAACCGTTTCGCCAGCGATGCACGCTTTGACCGCGTGGTGTCGGTGGAGATGTTCGAGCACCTGCGCAACTGGCCCGAGGCGTTTCGCCGCGTGCGTGGCTGGCTGGAGCCCGACGGGCGCTTCTTCATGCACGTGTTCGTGCATCGGAGCACGCCCTACGCCTTCGAGCCGCGCGACGACAGCGACTGGATGAGCCGCCACTTCTTCTCCGGCGGCATGATGCCCAGCGACGACCTTGCGCTGCGCTGCCAGGACGACCTGCGCGTGCGGCGCCGGTGGCGCTGGGACGGCACGCACTACGCGCGCACCGCGCAAGCCTGGCTCGACCGCATGGACCACCAGCGCCCCGCGGTGTGGCGCGCGCTGCAACAGGCCTATGGGCCGGAGCACGCCGGCTTGTGGTGGATGCGCTGGCGCTTGTTCTTCATGTCGTGCGCCGAACTGTTCGCCCACGACAGTGGACAGCAGTGGTGGGTGGCGCACTACCTGTTCGACGCGCGCCCATGACGGCGCTGCCGGTCAGCGCGGGTGCACCGCGGCCCAGCCGCGCCTGGCGCCTGGTGGCGACGCTGGTCGCGTTGGAGGGCGCGTGGTTTGCGTGCGTGCTCGGTGCCGCGCACGGCTGGCCTGGGGTCGGCGTGGCGGTGACGGCGGCGGTGGTCGCAACTTTCGTCGCCCGCAGTGACAAGCCGGCGGTCGATGCCGCGCTGGTGGGTGTCGCCGTCGCGGTCGGCGGGGTCTGGGACACCGCGATGCTGCAATTCGGTTGGATCACGTACGCCGCGCCGGGCCCGCTGCCGATGTTCGCACCAGCCTGGATCCTGGCGTTGTGGGCGCTGTTTGCGATCGCCTTGCGCGAGCCGCTGCGCTGGCTGCATGGCCGGTGGCCGCTGGCGGCGCTGCTCGGCGCACTCGGCGGGCCGTTGTCGTACGCGGGCGCCGAGCGCCTTGGCGCCTGCACGCTGAACCGACCGGTCGCCACGGAAACGGCGCTCGCACTCGGCTGGGCAGCGATCGTGCCGCTGCTGCTGATGCTCGCGCGCCGCTGGGGCACACGATGAGCGGCATCGGGGCGCTGGCCCACGTCTTGGCGCTCGGCCTGGCAGCCAGCGCCGCGATCGCGCTGCTGGCCTGGCTCGCCAGCCTCAAGGTGCGCGACGTCAGCATCGTCGACAGCGTCTGGTCGCTGATGGTCGTCGCGCCCGCCCTCGTGGCCGCGGCCGTGATGCCAGAGTCCGGGCCGCGCGCCGTCATGGTTTTGCCGCTCGCCGCCCTGTGGGCACTGCGCCTGGCCGGCTACATCACGTGGCGCCACTGGGGTCACGACGAAGACCGCCGCTACCGCGACATCCGTGCCCGCAACGAGCCTCACTTTCAGTGGAAGAGCGCCTATCTGGTGTTCGGTCTGCAGGCGTTGCTGGCATGGGTCGTGTCGCTGCCGTTGGTCGCTGCCGTCGCCAGCCCGGCGCCGTGGGGATGGCTCGACAGCCTCGGATTCGGGCTTGCCGCGGTCGGTGTCGCGATCGAGGTGGTGGCCGACCACCAACTGGCGCGCTTCAAGGCCCGCCCCGACCACCGGGGCCGCGTGCTGGCCAGCGGCCTGTGGCGCTACTCCCGCCACCCGAACTACTTCGGCGAGTTCTGTGTCTGGTGGGGCTTCGGGCTGGTCGCGTTGTCGGCCGGCACGTGGTGGGCGCTGGCCTCGCCGCTGCTGATGAGCGTGCTGCTGCTGCGTGTGTCGGGCGTCACCCTGCTCGAGAAGGACATCGGCATGCGGCGCCCGGCATATCGCCTCTATGTGGCGCGCACCAATGCCTTCTTTCCATGGAAGCCGCGCGCATGAGTTCCTGGATCTCCCGCGTGCGGGCCAGCGTGGCGGCCTGGTTCGACTCGCATGCCGCGGCGTCCGGCGACGACGACCGGATCGACGTGATGCGCTTGCTGCCGTTCGTCGCGATCCACCTCGGCTGTCTTGCAGTATGGTGGGTCGGCTTCAGCGCGACGGCACTGATCGCGGCCGCTGCGCTGTATGCACTGCGCATGTTCGCGATCACGGCGTTCTACCACCGCTACTTCTCGCACAACGCGTTCCGCACCGGGCGCGTGGCGCAGTTCGTGTTCGCGCTGCTCGGCGCGTCGGCAGCGCAGCGCGGGCCGCTGTGGTGGGCCTCGCACCACCGCCACCACCACGTGCACGCCGACGAGCACGAAGACAGCCACTCGGCGCTGCGCCACGGCCTGCTGTGGAGCCACATCGGCTGGTTCATGTCGCGCGCCAATTTCGCGCCGCGCGGCGCACTGGTGACCGGGCTGGCGCGATTTCCGGAGCTGCGCTTCCTCGACCGTTGGGACGTGCTGGTGCCGCTGCTGCTGTGCGCGCTGCTGTATGGCGCCGGCGCCTGGGCCGAGGCGCACGCACCCGGGCTGCACACCAGCGGCGCCCAGCTGGTGGCCTGGGGATTCTGCGTGTCGACGGTGGTGCTGTACCACGCCACCTTCTGCATCAATTCGCTGGCGCACCGCTTCGGCTCGCGCCGCTACGACACGCGCGACGCATCGCGCAACAACGCCTGGCTGGCACTGCTCACGTTCGGCGAGGGCTGGCACAACAACCATCATCACTACGCGGCATCGGCGCGCCAGGGCTTCTACTGGTGGGAGGTCGACCTCACCTACTACGGCCTGAAGCTGCTGCAGGCGCTGCGCATCGTGTGGGACGTGCGCGAGGTGCCGGCGGCAGCACGTGATGCCCACGCGCCGGCACGCGGAGCGCGCGCATGAAGATCGCCATCGTCGGCACGGGCATCGCCGGCAACGTGGTCGCGCACCGCCTGCACCGCGCGCACGACCTCACGGTGTACGAGGCCGCCGGCCACATCGGCGGCCACACCCACACGCACCGCATCGAGCTCGACGGCGAGGTGCAGCTGGTGGACACCGGCTTCATCGTCTTCAACCACCGCACCTATCCGCACTTCGTGAAGCTGCTGCGCGAGCTCGGCGTGGCGTCGCACGACAGCTCGATGAGCTTCTCGGTGCGCAACGAGCGCAGCAACCTCGAATACA
>DATKJN010000456.1:0-7979 GCA_035543655.1 Burkholderiaceae bacterium
TGGCCGCGTTGGAGAGGGTGCATGTTCAAGGCAAGTGACATCAAGCTTGCACTCGACCGCATGCTCGACTCGCCTGCCGCGACGGCTGCCGTCATGGTGGGGTTGCTCGCCATGCCCGTGGTAGCGAGCACCGGGGGGGCCGCCACCGAAATGCGGGACGCCCCTCGGTCTGGGGCCTACCAACCGGCGCCGGAGGGCCCGTACAACTACCAAATGCGTTGCTGGCAACACGGCCGCCTGATGCTCGAGCAGGATCTGCGCGAGCTGCCCGCCGACGACCGGCATCCGCTCAAGGAAAGCGGCAGCGACCGCCTTGGCCACCCGGTGTACGTGGCCGAGGCCGGGAACGCCACTTGCCTGATCCGCAGCGTCGTAGATCCCGGCGCGTCGCCGCGCCCCTGATGCCGCGAAGGTGCTGCCATGTTTGCGCCCACCGCCCGCACCACACCGACACGGTTGCCGTGGTGGTGGCCGCTGGTCGCGATGTGGCTGCTGATGGCGCTGTGGTCGCCGGCCTTCGCCAACGACATCGAGCCGCAGATGCGCGAAACACCCGTGGTGGACAACGACGATGCCGACGACGGCGAGCCGATGCGCATCGGCTCGTGGACGTTTTTGTCCTTGCCCCAGATGTGGCGCTCTGTGCGCTGGCGCCCGGGCGGCGGCGCACCACGCATGCTGCCGCTGGCGGTGATGCCGACGCAGAGTGGCGCCTGGATGATGGGCCTGAGCACGTCGCGCGTCACCCGAGAACCCCGCATCGAGTTGCGCTTCACGATCGCCCTCGACGGCCGCCGCGTCATGCTGCCGCACGAGCGCGACGACTGAGCGCTCGGGCGGGCGGCGCCCCGCTTTGCCTCACTGCAGCTTGTATTCGGTGAGCTCGAACACCGTGGCCTCGCGCACCGTGCGGCCGCTGTGCGACACGACCTCGTAGCGCACGATGCGGCGCACGTCAGGCGCGTACCACACGCGGTGCTCGGTGGTGATGGCCGCGCCGGCACGCGCGTTGGCCCGCCCCTGCAGCACCAGCTTCTTGGCACGAAAACGGCCGGCCGCGACCACCACGTCTTCGTCGGCTTGCCACTGCGCCTTCAGCGGAATCGACACCGCATCGACCGCGCGGCGTGGGGTGCCGACGGCCGCGGTCAGATCGCCCTGCAGATCGGCCGCTTGCAGGTACGGTGCGAACTCCGGTGGCGCGGCGCCCCAATCGGGCAACGGATTGAACCCCGGCTTGAGCGCCACACGCGTGGTGCGCACCTTGGCATCGACGGTAGTAGTCCAGGTCTCGGCCACGCTGTCGGCGGCGACCGCATCGACCCGCGCGGTGACGAACAGGTCGCCGAAACGGAACTGGTCGGTCACGCGGTAGCGCCAGGTGTCGCCGACGCGCGGCATCATCTCGGCCGTCGTGGCCGTGGTAGTTGGCGCTGCCACGCTCGACAGCGCGGCGATGCGCGTGCGCGCGGCCTCGGCAAAGCGCCCACGCGGGTACTGCCGCAAATAGGCGCGAAAGTCGTCGGCGCGATTCGAGGCCTGCACGCTGGCCCACAGCGCGGCCTCGGCGCTGCCGTCGGCGTCGGCGCTGTCGGTGCTGGCGTTGACACCGGGCACGAACGCAAACTCGCCGAGCAGCGACGAATGCTCCCACGGCACCTGCAGCTGGCGCGATTCGCGCACCACCGCCTCGCGCACCCGCTTGAACATCAGCTCCACCGGCAGGCCAGGGGTCAGCAGATGCCGCGCCAGCTCGGTGGTGTAGATGCTGTTGCCGCGCTGGCCGATGCCGTCGGGCGCCTGCTTGCCCGGCGCCGTGGCATACGCCAGCAGCGTGCCGATCGGTGCATCCATCTGCGCCAGGCCTTGGGCGTTGCCGATGCCGCCACCGGCGCGCTTGGCGAACGGGTTGTCGCGGCAGGCATCGAGGATCACCACGTTGACGCGGCTCTTGGCACGCGACATGCGGCCGAGGATGAACGTGAGGTCCACGCCTTGCATGCCGACGTCGTCTTCATTGCGCATCTCGGCATCGATCGGGATCATGTAGTTCTGATCGCGCAGCTGCATCGCGTGGCCGGCGTAGTACAGCACCGCGACCGTGTTCTCGTTGAGCGCCGCGCCGAAGTCGCGCAGCGCTGCCGCCATGCCGTTGCGGTCGAGGTTCTCGCGCCGCGTGACCTTGAAGCCAGCCTGCTCCAGGCGCGATGCAATCAGCCGCGCATCATTGACCGGGTTGTCCAGCGGATCGCGCTTGTAGGCCGCGTTGCCGATGACCAGCGCCACACGGTCCTCGGTGAGCGACACGCCGCGCGGGGCCTGCGCGGCGGCCCACAGCGGCAACATGCAAGCACATGCCGACAAGACCAGCGCGACGCGTCTCGACCGGACCGCGGCCGCATGCGTCGATCGAACCACAGGGCATGGGGGCACGGCGTGCATGGTAGCGGGCGCGGTCGCGGCACCCGAGGTGCGCGCTCAGCCGCCCTCGCGCAGCAGGGCCATGAAGGCGGCACCGCGCGGCAGCGCGGCGGCGCCGATGTAGGCCGCTGCATCGCTCGCGCCTTCGCACCACCACACGCAGCCCAGCCGCGCGTGCTGCGCATGGAGTTGCTGCGCCACACGAGTGCCGGCGAGCTCCTCGATGCGGCGCTCGCCGTGCAGCGGCGGCAGGGCCGCGATGGCCTGCTCGAGCGCGGCCACGTCGAAGGCTGGATCGAGCACCTGGCGTGCAACGGCATCGGCGGCATCGAACCAGTCGTCGCTGGCCAATGCGTCCACCAGATGATCCTGTCCAGCGCGCAGCGGGGCGGCGAGCGTGAACGGAAACTGGCGGCCGACGCTGTCGACGCTGGGCATCAGCAGGCCCGACCACGCGTCAGGCGTGAGCAGGCCCGGTGCCAGCCAGAAGCGACGCACCGGGGCCACCATGTACAGCGCCAACCATTCGTCGTCGCCGAGCCGCTCGCGCGAGTGCACCAACTCGTGCTGCAACCAGGCATCCCAGCCGGCGATCCACGCGTCGGGCAAGCGGCGAGATGCGAAATCGCCCAGCGCCGGCATCTTGCCGAACCAACCCGCGGGCTCAGCCAAGATGCTGCCCCCGCGTTGCGTTCAAAGGCGGCGCGGACATTGAAACTGCTCCAGCTCGGGCATCAGGATCGCCAGTGCGCCTTGCGAGCTCGTCGCCTCGAGCCGCGCCCTGCGACCTTCAACGTCGACCACCAGCACCGCGCGGTTCGATGACGACCCAGGCTCGACCCGCACACGTTCGAATAGGCGCAGCAACGCCCACGGCCCCTCGAACGCGTATTTCGCACCTGCAGCACCGCCAGGCGCCGTGGCCTGCAGCTGAACGCGCCCGGAACCCGGTCCCGGCCAGGTGAGCGTCTGCGGCATGCGGCTGTCGCGGGCGAAGCGCAAGCTCTGGCCGTCGACGTCGATCAGCAGCGCGCCCAGACTGGGGTCGAGCTCGAGCACGCGCAGCTCCATGCGCACGCCGAACTGCCGGCCGCCGTCGAGAAAGAACGCCTGCCGGATTTGGTGCGCGCGCTGGAACGGCAGCAGCGCGTCGCCGACCTTGGCTTGCGGCAAAGCGCGCACGGTCCACGGCCGCACACCCGTGTCGACCCACGGCGCGAGCGTGCGCTGGAACCAGCCGTCGAGCACACCGCCGCCGCCAAAGGTGCGCACGAACTCCTCGCGCGTCATCTCCTGCGTGGCCTGGCGCACGAACGGATAGCGGCCATCGACGGCCTGCGTGCAAGCCGGCACCACGTCGCTGGCGAGCTGGCGTGCCCAAGGCTCGCGCAGCGCAGTGAATGCCAGGCCGGCGTCGTGCTCGGCCAGCTGCTGCAGCAGTGCACGCAGCGGCTCGGGCGCGCGCGTCGCCGCGGCGGCCAGGTCGCGCAGGCCATCGACCGTGGGCGGCGGGGACTTGCGCGACACCGCATCGTCGACGCTGGCCAGCTGTGTCGCCACCCGGCCCAGCGCCGCCTGCACCGGCTCCAGGCCCGGTGGCGGGCCAAGCACAAACGCACGCAGTGCATTCAACCGCTCCACCTCGGGCGCATTGGCAACCACGCCGCCCTCGGGCAGCAGCGGACCCATGTCGCGCAGCACCGCCGACAGCACCGCGACCAACGGCGAATCGGCACGCGACAACAGCTGGGCCTGTTCCGCCGCCGCAACGAGCGATGCCGCCGGTGGCAGGCGCAGGTCGTGCACCAGCGCATCCCAGGCCCGCAGGCGTTCCATCGTCACCTGGGATTCGATCGACTCGACCAGCCGTGCGCGGGCCGCGGTATCCGTCAACGCCGACTCGGGTGCGCCACCGAGCACCCAGGGCGCCTCGCGTTCGAGCTGATGCACGGTGTCGGCCACTCGCCTGTGCAGCGGTGCCTGGGCGCCGCGCGCGTACAACGCACTGACACCGGCCTCCACCGGTGCGCCGCTGGCGCGTGACAGCACTTTCTGCGCGGCAGCGAGCGCCGCCGCGTCGATCGACAGCGTCGTCGGCCCTTGGTTGGCGTCGCCCTGGCGCAGGCGTGCGAGCACGCGTTGGGCCAGCGGCACCGACGTCAACTGCTCGCGTGTGCGCGCCACGAGTTTGGCATCGGCCCGTGCCGGCGCACCGACCTCGCCGCTGCCGAGCAAGCGGTCGAGGTGCTCGCGCAGAGTCTTGTGCGCGCTGGCGTTGCCCAGGCGCGCTGGCTCGGCATCCCAATCGGCCAGCAAGTAGGCGCGCAACGCCGCGGCATCGAAGTGGGTGCCGCCGAACAGCATCAGGTACGCCTTCAAGGCCTCGTAGCGCGTCATCAACGCACCCGCGCCTTCGGCGGCCAGGCGCTGCTCCAACCGCTTGGCCAGGCGCGGCACGAGGGCGTCGCGCAGCAGATGGTGGTATGCGTCGGCCGCGGCGGCCGCGATGTTGCTGCGTTGCTCCAGGCCGAGCGCGGCGGCGCGGCGTGCCGCGGCCTCGGCAGGCTCGCGCGCGATCGACCACACGCCATCGAGCAGAGGAACCAGTGTGGCCACGTCATCGGCCGCTGCCGCCTTGACCGCCGTCACCTGCGACTGCAATCGGGTGTTGGTGTCGCCCACCTCGGCCAGCATGTCGGCGTTGCTCGAATACTGGTGCCAGGCCCACACCAGCGCGCCCAGCGTCAGCAAGCTGCTGGCCGCGACCACGCCGCCGTGCAACCACGCGCGCTGCCGTTCCCAGCGCTGGTTGGTGCCCGCCAGGCCCGATTCGCCCAGCACGACGTCGCGCAACAGCCGCGTCACGAAGTACGAGCGCCCGCTCGGCCGGCCCGGCGGCAACACGCGGTGCGCCAAGCCCAGTGCGCGCGACAAGGCGCCGAGGGCACGGTCCACCGGCGAGCCCTCCTGCGTCGCGCTGGTGAAGTACACGCCGCGCAACAGCGGTGTGGCGCGCACGTCGCCGGACTCGAACGTGGCACGCACCATCTCCATCATCGCGTCGCGCAACACGCGCCACTGTTGCGGAAAGCCGAACAGCGCGGTGCGGCGTTCGCGGTCGCGTTCGGCCTGCAGGCGCGCGATCAGCGTTTCGTGCAGCGTCTTTTCGAGCGTGACCAGTTCGTTGGACAGGCGCGCCAGGCTGGCCGCCATGTCGGCGTCCGCATCCAGCGGCAAGGTGGTGCCCCACACCTGCGCGCGTTCATCCTTGTCGAAGTCGGCAAAGAACTCGGCGAAGCCGGCCAGCAGGTCGCACTTGGTGACCATGACATAGACCGGAAAGCGGATGCCGAGCTCGCTGTGCAGTTCTTCGATGCGCTCGCGCATTTCGCGCGCCAGCACGCGGCGCTTGTCGGCATCGGTCTGCAACAGGTCGGTGGCGCTCAACGCCAGGATCACGCCGTTGATCGGCTGGCGCGGGCGGTGCTGCAGCAGCAAGCGGAGAAAGCCGAGCCATGCGGCCCGATCGGCATCGCGGTAGCTGTCTTGCGTGGTGTAGCGGCCCGCCGTGTCGATCAGCACGGCGTCGGACGTGAACCACCAGTCGCAATTGCGCGTGCCGCCGGCGCCACGCAGGGCCTTCGGCCCGAGCTCGGCGGCCAGCGGAAACTCCAGACCCGAGTTGACGATGGTGGTGGTCTTGCCGGCACCGGGCGCGCCGATCACGATGTACCAGGGCAACTCGTACACATACGGCGGGCGCTTCAGCCAGCCGAGCGCGGCCTTGGCGCCGCCGACGCGCCGGCTGCGCAGCACTTGCATCGCCTGAGCGAAGCGCTGGCCGATCGCCGCCACCTCGGGCGCGCCGGGCGCCGCTGGGGCATCGGCAGCGGCCTTGGGCAGCAGCCCGTCGACCATGCGGCGATTGCGCCGCGCGGCGGCGGTGCCCCGCCAGATCGCCTGGGCCACGAAGACCAGCAAGATCACTGCGATCGCGATCGCACGGGCGCGTTCGCTGGCCAGCGGCGTGATGTCGTCGAAGTGAATCAGCGGACCGGCGAACCACACCAGCGCCCCCGCTGCATACAAGCCGAGCGCGATCAGCAGCGCGCGCAGGTGGGTGGCGAACTCGGGGCGCATCACCAGTCCTGCGCCGGGCCGTCCCAAGCTGGACTGCGCCCCCGCGGGGGGCAGTGCAGGCGCGAAGCGACAAGCGTGGGGATCATCACGATTCGGGCCGTGGCAACAGCAGCAGCACCTCGATGCGGCGATTGCGCGCGCGCGCACTCGGTGAATCGTTCGGCACGCGCGGCTCGGTCTCGGCGCGCCCTTCGGCACGCAGCCGTGCCGCCGGCACGCCGGCCTCGGCCAACGCAGCGGCCACCGCCTGTGCGCGCTCGCGCGACAGGTGCCAGTTCGACGGAAAGCGCAACGACTCCACCGCCTGGTCGTCGGTGTGGCCGAGCACCTCGATGCGTCCGGGCAAGCCGGCGAGCGCCCGGGCGATGCCCGCCAGGCGCTTGCGTTCGCCGGCCTGCAGCTGGGCGGTACCGGGCACGAACAGCTTGTCGGCACTCAGCGTGATCACCGAGCGCTGCGCATCCTCGGCGACGTCGATGGCGCCTGTGTTGAGGTCATCGGCCAACAGCGGCGCAACGCGCGCCTTGGCCGCCGGTGCGACGGGCGGCGCGGCGGCCAGTGCACGGTGCATGTCGTGCAGCTGCTGCAGCACCGGCGCGGCCTGCCGGCTCAATCGGGTGGACATCCACATCAGCGCGCCCAGCACCAGCGCCGCACCGACCACCACCGCAAGCCACAACGGCACCAGGGCCAGCGTGGGACCGGCACGGGGC
Organism: Burkholderiaceae bacterium; assembly: GCA_035543655.1. Lineage (GTDB taxonomy): Bacteria > Pseudomonadota > Gammaproteobacteria > Burkholderiales > Burkholderiaceae_C > JAEUPI01. Next base: position 7,275 of record DATKJN010000456.1, read on the forward strand.
TCGCCGGCCCAACGCGACGACAGCACTCGCGCGCCCATGCCCGCACGCGGCGCCGCCTCGGGCCGCACCCGTTCGAGCAAGCGCGCGGCCAGTGCGCCCAGCTCGGCGCGACCGTTGGGCTTGCGCGCATAGTGGCCTTCGAAGCCGAGCGCGAAGCACACATAGAAGAGCTCGAGCAGCGGTGCATGCGTCTGCGCGTCGGCGCTCAGCTTGTCGAGCAGCTCGAACACCTTGGTCGCGCCCGATTCGTCTTCGTGAAACTCCTGCAGCAGGCCGCGTGTGCCCGACGGCGCGTCGGCACCCCATGGCGTGGACGCGATCACCTCGTCGATGAAGGTGCACAGCAGGTAGCGCGCGGCCGTGACCTGCGGCCGAGTCACGCCGCTGGCGCGGGCGCGCTCCTCGAACTCGCCGATCAGGCCGAGCAGTTGTCGCTGCAAGCCGGCGCGGTCGGCGTGCTGCGTGGTGGCACGCAGCTGCGACAGCAGCGCCAGCAGCGGACCGGCGGCAGTGAGCAGCGGGTTGATGCCCGCCACCAAGTGCTGCAACGTGGCGCCCTGTGCGGCGCTACCGCCGCGCGAGGCCTTGGTGGCAGTGGCGCGGCCACCCGGCCGCGGGATCAGCAGCGTGCGATCCGGATCGAGGATGACGGTGCGGTCGTCGGCGCTGCTCATGGGCTACGGATCCTCGGCGCTTCGGGCGCCA
>DATKJN010000457.1:0-3612 GCA_035543655.1 Burkholderiaceae bacterium
CACCGCAAACACACCGGCTTGCGACTTCATCATTTCGCCGGCCAGGTGCGGCGAGCTGCCGTTGCCCGGCGAGCCGAAGCTGCGCTTGCCGGGATTCGCCTTGAGGTCGTCGAGGAATGCCTTCGCGTTGCCGGCCGGGTACTCCGGCTTCACTACCAGGAACACCAACACGCGCGCGGCCGCGGCCACCGGCGTCAGATCCTTGATGGGGTCGAACGGCATCTTGGCGTAGATGTGCGGGTTCACCGACACCATGCCGCCCGAACTCATCAGCAGCGTGTAGCCGTCGGGCGCCGACTTGGCCACCACGTCGCCGCCGATGTTGCCGCCCGAGCCTCCACGGTTTTCCACCACCACCGATTGGCCGAGCGACTCCTGCAACGGCGCCGCCACGGCGCGCGCGATCACGTCGGCCGCGCCACCAGGCGGGAAGTTGACGACGATTCGGATCGGCTTGCTCGGCCAGGCCTGCGCCAGGGCTGCCGGCATCGCCGCGAGCATGGCCAAAGCCAATGTCGCGGCGCGCCACCCGCGCGATGCGGCCGATCGGTTCTGCTGTTGCATGGGCTGCCTCCTCATCGATTCTGGTCGGCGCGTTGCGCCTGTTCGCGCCACAAGTCCCACGGCCGCGCCGCCTGACCTTCGTTGGTGGAGCGCGTGGCGTCGGCCTCTTCGTTCGTCAGGAACTCTACCGCGCCGAGCGGCAGCGACTGCAGTAGAAGGCGCGCGTTGACCTCGGTGTAGACGGCGCGGAACACAGCGACGCGCAGCGTCGGTGCGACCACCGTGCAGCCGTGGCCGCGCATCAGCACCACGCGCGAGTCACCCAGCGTGCCGGCCAGCGCGGCACCGAGCGCGGTGTTGCGGATCAGCAGATCGCTGGCATCGCCGGCGTGGTCGCGGATCTCGAACAGCGCGGGCCCGTCGCGCGACGCCGTGCCGGCCAGAAAGCCCGCCATGTGGCACACCGGCCTGAGCCGCGCCCCGCGCGCGATGCAAAACGGCAGCACGGCCGGCGAATGGTTGTGGACCACGGCCATCACGTCGGGCCGCGACTTGTAGATCTCGCTGTGGATGTAGCGCTCGAGGTACAAGCGCGGCGGATCGGGCGCGAGCGGCTCGCCGGTGTCCACCGCGTATTCGAGGATGTCGGCCGCCTGCACACGCACCGGCGCGAGGTTGCGTGCCAGCAGAAAGCGCGTGGGGTCGCGGTCGTGCCGCGCGCTGACGTGTCCGAACGCGTCGACGATGCCCTGGTGGTGCAGGATGTGGTTGGCATCGACCAACTCGTGCACCAACTCCGCGCTGGCGGTGGTGGGGTTGCTCATTGGGTCCCTGCGTGCTGCGCGCTCCGGTATTCGACTTGGCGAGCGGCCCGGCGGCTCGTTGGGGGGCAGGGTAACCGAACTTGCCGCGCGCGCAGGGCCTTGACTACGCTCGCGCCATGCCGAGATCCTGGCGCACCGCGATCGTGTTGGCCGTACTCGCCGGCGCGGCAAGTGCACCGGCGCAAACCACCGTCGAGTGGCCGAGCCGGCCCGTGACGCTGGTCGTGCCGTCGTCGCCCGGTGGCGGCACCGACGTCTATGGCCGCATCCTGGCGCAGGCCCTCAGCGAGCAGTTGAAGCAGACCTTCGTGGTGGACAACAAACCCGGCGCCAGCGGTGCGATCGGCGCCACGGCGGTGGCCAAGGCCGAAGGTGACGGCCACACGCTGCTGGTGGCATCGAACTCCTCGCTCGGCATCAACCCGGTGCTGTTGAAGAACCTTGGCTACGACGTGCAGCGCGACTTCGCGCCGGTGACGCGCGGCGTGATCGCGCCGATGGTGGTGGTGGCGCATCCAGATGCTGGCGTGAAGACGCTGCGCGAGCTGCTCGAGCGCGGCAAGCGCGAGCCGGGCAAGCTGTTCTACGGCAGCGCTGGTGTCGGCAGCCCGCTGTACATCGGCATGCGCATGATCGAGGCCGCCGGCGGCGCGAGCTTCGGCCACGTGCCGTACAAAGGTGCCGGCGCGGCATACACCGATCTGCTGGGTGGGCGGCTGCAGTTCATGCTGACCGATCTGGCGAGCGTGCGCCAGCACATCGATGCGGGCAAGCTGCTCGCGCTCGCGGTCACCGACAAGACCGCCCTGCTGCCGAACACGCCCACGCTAGCCGAGGCAGGGCTGCCTGGCATCAACGCCTTCACGTCGTTCTCGGTGCTGCTGCCGGCGAAGGCGCCGCCGGCGCTGGTTCAGCGCGTGGCGGTCGAAGTGGCGCGTGCGATGAAGAACCCGGCGGTCGCGGCGCGGCTCGAGCAGCAGGCGCTGTTGCCGGTGTTCGACACGCCCGAGCAGTTCGCCGCCTCGCTGAAGCAGGAGCAGCAGAACTGGGGCAGCTTCATCCGCGCCCACAACATCACCGCTGAATGAACACACCCATGGGCAAGCTGCGGCTCTCGGTGGCGATGGGCGACTACGACCGCACGCGCGCGCTGCTCGACGGCCGCGTGTTGATCGACGGCGTCGAGCCGGTGTTCATGACGCTGTCGCCCGAAGAGACGTTCTTCCGCGCGATGCGGCAGCAGGCGTTCGACCTCAGCGAGCTGTCGCTGTCGAGCTACGTCGTCAAGGCCGCGCGCGGCGAGAGCCCTTACGTGGCGGTGCCGGTGTTCTTGTCGCGCGCGTTTCGCCACACCTCGATCTGGGTGCGCAAGGATCGCATCGGCTCGCCGCTGGATCTGAAAGGCAAGCGCGTCGGCGTGCCCGAGTACCAGCTCACCGCCAACGTGTGGGCGCGCGCCATCCTGCAAGACGACCACGGCGTGCACCCGCGCGACATCACCTGGGTGCGCGGCGGCATCGAGACGCCGGGGCGGCCGGAGAAGATCGTGCTCGCGCTGCCACCCGAGGTGCGGCTCGAAGAAGCACCGGCCGGCCGCACGATCTCCGATCTGCTCGACGCCGGCGACATCGATGGCTTCATCGCGCCACGCCCGCCGGCCGGCGCGGCGGCACGCAATCCGCAGGTGCGCTGGTTGTTCGACGACCCGACCGCGGCGGCCAAGGACTGGTACCGCCGCACCGGCATCTTCCCGATCATGCACGTGGTCGGCGTGCGCCGTGAGCTGGCCGCCCAGCACCCGTGGCTGCCGGTGGCGGTGCTGAAGGCCTTCACGCAGGCCAAGGCATTCGCACTCGACGCGCTGGCCGACACCTCGGCCACCAAGGTGACGCTGCCGTTCGTCGAAGAGCAGTTGAAGGCGGCGCGCGAAACGCTCGGCGACGACTTCTGGTCGTACGGTGTCACCGGCAACGAAGCGACGCTGCGCGCGTTCCTGCGGCACCACCATGCGCAAGGGCTGTCGGCGCGCGAGATGCCGCTGGAGGAGCTGTTCGATCCGACCACCTACGAGGGTCAACGGATCTGAATTGCCGGACCGAAACCTGATAGCGTTGAAGCCAGGGCGTTGTGAACGGCGGCGCGGGCTCTCCTGCGACGGTGCAAACTCGCACTGCAGGCATGGTGTCGGTCCACTCGTATCGTCGAGCCAGCGAAGACCCGCCAGTCTCTCGGATGTTCAGCCGCGGCATCATGCTGTCCTCATCGCATTGAAGATCTGCCACCC
>DATKJN010000458.1:0-2653 GCA_035543655.1 Burkholderiaceae bacterium
CTGCTGGGGCGCAAGGTGCTGGCCGACAACGGCGCCAAGCTGAAGAAGTTCGGCCAGCGCATCCAGACCTTCGTCGAGGACGAGGGCGTCGACGAAGCGATGCAGGAGTTCGTCAATCCGCTGGCCGATCTGGGCGACAAGGTCACCAAGCTCACCACCGAGCTCGGCATGAAGGCCTTCGGCAACGCCGACGAGGTGGGCGCCGCGGCGGTCGACTACCTGCGTGTACTGGGCCACCTCACGTTTGCCTATTTCTGGGCTCGCATGGCCAAGGTGGCGCTGCAGAAGAAGGATGAAGGCGACCCGTTCTACACGGCCAAGCTGGCGACCGCGCGCTTCTACTTCGCCAAGCTGCTGCCCGAGACCGCCGGCCTGATCCGCAGTGCGCGTGCGGGCTTGCAACCGCTGATGGCAATGGACGAAGCCTTGTTCTAAAACGGCGCGTCACAACAAGGAGCGAGACATGAAAGCAGCGATCGTTGCCGGTGCGTTGGTCCTGGCCGTTTTGTCGGGCTGGGCGCAGAGCACTCCGGTGGGCCTTTGGAAGACCATCGACGACGACAGCAAGAAAGAGAAGTCGCTGGTGCGCATCTCCGAGGCCGGCGGGGTGTTCAGCGGCAAGATCGAGAAGCTGCTCGATCCCGACACCAAGCCCGACGCCAAGTGCGACAAGTGCACCGACGAGCGCAAGGACCAGCCGATCCTCGGGTTGCCGATCATCCGCAACGTCAAGGCCAACGGCGACGACGCCACGCTGTGGGATGGCGGCGAAATCCTCGACCCGAACAACGGCAAGACCTACAAGGTGCGCCTGAAGCCCGCCGACGGCGGCAAGAAGCTCGAGGTGCGCGGCTACATCGGCGCGCCGCTGCTCGGCCGCACGCAGACCTGGCACCGCGTCGAGTGACGCCCGGCCACCCGGCCTTGATTGGAGAAAGCAAGTGAACCGATTTGTTGTGCGCAAGGTGGCCGTGCTCGGCGCCGGCGTGATGGGCGCGCAGATCGCCGCCCATCTGGTCAACCTGAAAGTGCCGGTCATGCTGTTCGACCTGGCGGCGAAAGAGGGACCGAAGAACGGCATCGTGCTGAAGGCACTCGCCGGGCTGAAGCAGCTCAAGCCCTCGCCGATCGGCGTGCCGGAAGACATCGCGCTGATCGAGCCCGCCAACTACGACGAGCACCTCGCGCAGCTCGCGCAGTGCGATCTGGTGATCGAGGCGATCGCCGAGCGCATGGACTGGAAGCTCGACCTGTACAAGAAGGTCGCCCCGCACGTGGCGCCGCACGCGATCGTCGCCTCGAACACCTCGGGGCTGTCGATCACCAAGCTGTCGGAGGCACTGCCCGTTGAGATACAGCCGCGCTTCTGCGGCATCCACTTCTTCAACCCGCCGCGCTACATGGCGCTGGTGGAGTTGATTGCCACGCCGACCACCCAGCCGGAGGTGCTCGACCAGCTCGAGACCTTCGTGACCACGGCGCTCGGCAAGAGCGTGGTGCGCGCCAAGGACACGCCCAACTTCATCGCCAACCGGGTCGGCATCGCCGGCATGCTGGCGACGATGGTCGAGGCCGAGAAGTTCGGCCTCACGTTCGACGTGGTCGACGACCTCACCGGCAAGAAGATGGGCCGCGCCAGCTCGGGCACCTTCCGCACCGCCGACGTGGTGGGCCTCGACACGATGGCCCACGTGGTGAAGACCATGCAGGACACCCTGCAGGCGGATCCGTTCTACCCGCACTTCGCCACACCCAAGGTGCTGGCCGGCCTGATCGCGCAGGGCGCGCTCGGCCAGAAGACGGGTGCGGGGTTCTACAAGAAGGTCGGCAAGGACATCCTGCGCCTCGATCCGACCAAAGGCGACTACGTGCCATCGGGCGGCAAGGCGGAGCCGATCGTCGAGCGCATGCTGAAGAAGCCGGCCGCCGAGCGCCTGAAGCTGCTGCGCGAATCCAGCAACCCGCAGGCGCAGTTCATCTGGTCGATCCTGCGCGACGGCTTCCACTATGCCGCCGTGCATCTGGAAGCGATTGCCGACAGCGCGCGTGACGTCGACTTCGCCATGCGCTGGGGTTTCGGCCTTCGCCAAGGCCCGTTCGAGCTGTGGCAGGAGGCGGGCTGGAAGCAGGTGGCGCAATGGATCGCCGACGACATCGCGTCGGGCAAGGCGCTGGCCAGCGCGCCGTTGCCGGCCTGGGTCACCGATGGGCCGGTGGCCGAGAAGCAGGCGGTGCACACGGCCGAGGGTTCATGGAGTCCGAGCCAGAAGCGCTATGTGCCGCGCTCCACGCTGCCCGTGTACGCGCGCCAGCGCTTCCCCGAGACCGTCACGGGCTCGGACGCCCCGGAGCCCTTGAAGAGCGGCACCGAGCTGTTCAAGAACGAAGAGATTCGCGTCTGGACGGCTGACAACGAGATCGCGATCGCCAGCATCACGGCCAAGCTGCATTTGATCAGCCCGGCCGTGATCGAAGGCCTGAGCCAGGCGCTTCATATCGCCGAGTCGAAGTTCAAGGGGCTGGTGATCTGGTCGCCCGACGACGTGTTCTCGGCCGGCGCGAACCTCGAGTCGCTGATGCCGGTGTTCATGAAGAGCGGCTCCAAGGGCATCGCGCCCGAGGTGAAGAAGCTGCAGGACTTCATGCTGCGGCT
>DATKJN010000459.1:0-3938 GCA_035543655.1 Burkholderiaceae bacterium
GGACTTGCCGGCCTCGCTGCTCGTGCCTTGCCCCTCGAGCAACGCGCGCGCACGGGCGCCGTCGTCGGCCTTCGGTGCCTCAATCTTCGGTGCCTCAGCCTTGGGTGTTTCAGTCTTGGGTGCTTCGGCCTTCGGTGGCGCCGCCTTGGGCGCGGCTGCCGGGCTGGTCTCGGCGCGCGCCGTCGTGGCGTCGCTGCGCGGTGCGATGACCGGCGCACTCGCCGGCGCGGGCCGTGCGGCTTCGGCGGTGGTGACGCCGCTGCTGACGCGGCCCACCACAGCCGGCGCGGCCGATGCCGTGCGCGGCGGCGGCAGTGGCAACGATGGTGCACCCTCCTTGCGCGGGATCTCGATGGGGATGTCGACCGGAATCGGCCGCGGCTGGGTCTCGAACAACAGCGGAAAGCCGATCACGCCGACTCCCAGCAAGACGGCAGCACCAATGAGCCTTCGCCGTGCGCGTGAGCGCGCCGCCTGCACCGGATCGGTGGTGCCGGCGCGTTCACTGTCCGAGGCCGATGATCCTTGCAGGAACGAGAACAGACCCATGCGCGGCTGGTCGTGGGCACAAGAGCGCTGAAATCGCTGCAGCGCCCTCGCACCCGTTGGAGGCGTTCAACGCAAGTGGGGTGCCGCGGTGCGCGGCAAGCCGTCTTTCAACACGCCGCCCACTGTGTAGAAGGAACCGAACACGACGATTCTATCAGCGGGGTCTGCTGCAGCCAGCGCGGCGCGCAACGCATCGCTCGGTGTCGAAAACGTGGCCACCTTCGTCTTGTCGTGCGGCGGCGCCGCGATCTCGCGCGCGAGGTCGGCAGCCGTCGCCGCCCTGGGCAACGGCAAGTCGGTGACGAACCACGCATCCACCAGCGGCCGCAGCGGGGCAATCACCTGTTGAATGTCCTTGTCGGCCATCACACCGAACACGCCGAACGTGCGGGAATAGAAGCCCATCTGGTCGAGGCTGACGGCAAGCGCGCCCGCAGCTTGCGGGTTGTGGGCGACATCGAGCACCAACACAGGCTGGCCCGGCACGATCTGAAAGCGCCCGAGCAAGTCGACCAGCGCGAGCCCGCTGCGCACCGCCTGCGCCGGAAGGGGCAGCCGCTCGTGCAGCGACTCGAGCGCGGCCAGCGCGGTGGCGGCATTGAGCAACTGGTTGGCGCCGCGCAGCGCCGGGTGCGCCAGCCCGCTGTAGCGCCGCTTGCGTCCGGTCCACGACCATTGCTGGCGATCGCCTTGCAAGCGAAAGTCGCGGCCGTGTTGCCAAAGGTCGGCCCCGATCGAGCGCGCCTGTTCGATCACACTGGCCGGCGGCTCGGGGTCGCCGACGATGGCCGGCTTGCCGGCGCGGAAGATGCCGGCCTTTTCACGGCCGATCGATTCACGATCCGGCCCGAGGTATTCGGTGTGATCGAGCGCCACGTTGGTCACGACGGCGCAATCGGCGTCGATGGCGTTCACCGCATCGAGCCGCCCGCCAAGGCCCACTTCGAGGATCACCACGTCGGGTTTCGCCTCGACGAAGGCCCGCAGAATCACCAGCAGCGTGAACTCGAAGTAGGTCAGCGTGGTGCCGCCGCGCGCAGCTTCCACCGCCTCGAAGTGCGGCAGCAGCTTCGTGCCTTCGACCGGTGTGCCGTCGATCAGGCAACGTTCTTCGAAGTGCACCAGGTGCGGCTTGATGTGCAGCGCGGTGCGGTAGCCGGCATGGCGCGCGATCGATTCGAGCATCGCGCAGGTCGAGCCCTTGCCGTTGGTGCCCGCCACGCTGATCACCGGGCATTCGAAGCGCAGTCCGAGCCGCGCGCGCACGACCGTCACGCGCTCCAGCGTGAAGTCCATGCTCTTTGGGTGCAGGCGCTCGCAGTGCGCGAGCCAATCGTCAAGCGTGCGTGGCGGGTTCATCGACGATCCTCCGCGCTGCGCGGTTCGGTGGTCGCCTTGAGGCGGCCGGCGCTCATGCGCGTGAGCCCGCCGGCCGAACAGGGTGCGGTGGGTCGATCAGGCCACCGCGTCGGCACTCTGCTTGAGCAGCATCGCGGCCAGCTTGGCGACCGCGGGACGCAACTGACGGCGGTCGACGATCATGTCGAGTGCGCCCTTGCCGAGCAGGAACTCGGCGCGCTGGAAACCCTCGGGCAGCTTCTCGCGCACGGTGTTCTCGATCACACGCGGACCGGCAAAGCCGATCAGCGCCTTGGGCTCGGCCAACACCACGTCACCCATGAAGGCGAAGCTTGCCGACACGCCGCCCATCGTCGGGTCGGTGAGCACGCTGATGTAGGGCAGCCTGGCCTTCGACAGCCGCGTCAACGACGCGTTGGTCTTGGCCATCTGCATCAGGCTCAGCAGGCCTTCCTGCATGCGCGCACCACCGGATGAGGTGAAGCACACGAACGGCATCTTCTGCTCGACCGCGGTCTCCACGCCGCGCACGAAGCGCTCGCCGACCACGCTGCCCATCGAGCCCCCCATGAAGTCGAACTCGAAGCATGCGGCGACCATCGGCACGCTCATCACCGCACCGCCCATCACCACCAGCGCATCGGTCTCCCCGGTGGCCTCGAGCGCGGACTTCAGGCTTTCGGGGTACTTCTTTTTGCTGTCCTTGAACTTCAGCGGGTCGACCGGCACCACCTCCTGGCCAATCTCGAAGCGGCCTTCGGGGTCAAGAAATGCATCGAGCCGCGGTCGCGCGCCGATGCGATGGTGGTGTTCGCACTTGGGGCAGACGTTGAGGTTGCCCTCCAGGTCGGTCTTGTAGAGCACCGTCTCGCACGCGGGGCACTTGATCCACAGGCCCTCGGGCACCGAGCGGCGCTCGGCCGGGTCGGTCTGCTGGATCTTCGGCGGGAGCAGTTTTTCGAGCCAACTCATCATTGGTCCTTCTTCGAATCGAGTGCGGCTCGGATCTCGGCCATGAAGGCCTTCGCCGCAGCGGCCACATTGTCGCGCGGTTCGGCCTCCAGAATCTGCACCACCTTCGCACCGATCACCACCGCATCCGCCACCTCGGCCACGGCCCGGGCGGTGGCGGCATCCCGTATGCCGAAACCCACGCCGACCGGGAGCTTGACATGGGCGCGTATGCGCGGCATCGCCTGTGCGACCGATGACACGTCGAGATGGCCAGCGCCGGTCACGCCTCTCAGCGACACGTAGTACACAAAGCCGCTGGCGATGCGCGCGACCTGCGCGATGCGCGCATCGGTCGACGTCGGTGCGAGCAGGAAGATGAGGTCCAGGCCGGCCTGCTTCAGCGACGCTGCGAAGGCCTCGCACTCCTCGGGCGGATAGTCCACCACCAGCAGCCCATCGACGCCCGCCTCGGCTGCCGCGCGCACGAACGCGCCAGCGCCGTGGCGCTGGTCGAAGCGCTCGATCGGGTTGGCATACCCCATCAGCACCAGCGGCGTGGTGGTGTTCGAGCGGCGAAACGTGCGCACGGCATCGAACACCTGCGGTAGGCCGATGCCGCGCGCCAGCGCACGCTCGGAGGCCTTCTGGATCACCGGGCCATCAGCCATCGGGTCGGAGAACGGCACGCCCAATTCGATGATGTCGGCGCCACCGTCGACCAGGCCTTGCACGATGTCGGCCGTGGCATCGGCATACGGGTCGCCGACGGTCACGTACGGGATCAGCGCCTTGCGATTCTGTTGCTGCAGGCGTTGCAGCGTGGCCGCGATGCGGCTCATTTCGAACCGCCCTTCACCAGCTGCCCGCGGCACGATGGCCGACAGTAGAAGTCGGCGCCCGACAGGTCGGCCACGGTGCCGATGTCCTTGTCGCCACGGCCCGACAGATTGACCAGCAGGTGCTGATCGGGCTTCATCGTGGCGGCCAGCTGCATCGCATAGGCGACGGCGTGACTCGACTCGAGCGCCGGGATGATGCCTTCGGTGCGGCACAGCTTGTGAAACGCCGCGAGTGCC
>DATKJN010000460.1:0-2895 GCA_035543655.1 Burkholderiaceae bacterium
GTGCGCCTGGCGGTGGCCAAGGAGACCGGCCGCGTGCAGGTGCCGTGGGAGAGCTCCAGTCTGACCGGCGACTTCTGCTTCCGCACGGTGGCCGGCGGCGCCTGCAGCAGCGGCCGCTGACCGCCGCCGCTCAGCGACCGATCGTCGACGACGCGCGCGGCCGCGGCGCCTTGGCCCAGCGGGGCATGGCGGTCGATGGCGCGCGCACTTCACGCTGCTGCTCGATGTCGCGGAACAGTTGCGTCACGAACTCGATGAACAAGCGCACGCGGGCGATGCGGCGTGCGCTCGGCGGGTACAGCACATTGACTGGCGGCACTTCGTCGTGCTGCCAATCGGTCAGCGCTGGCACCAGCGCGCCGCTGGCGATCTCGTGGCCCTGCCGCTTGTGCCAGTCGAGCAGGCGCGCCACGCCGACGCCAGAGACCGCGAGGTCGCGCACCATGTCGCGGTGCATGTTGTCGCAGACCAGCCATCCGCGCGCCGCCACCGAGACGCGCTCGTCGCCGCGCCGCAGCTGCCAAAGATCCATCACAGAGCCCAGGTTGGAACGGATGCACAGGCAGTTGTGCCGCTCGAGTTCGCTCGGGTGCTTCGGCATGCCGTGCACGGCCCAGTACGACGGCGACGCGCACACCACGAAGCTGGTCGCACCAATCTGCCGGCGCACGAAGTCGGGCGGATGCTGCCATCCCATCACCAGGATCACATCGACGCCACGCGTGTGCTCCTCTGTCGGGCGCATGTAGTAGCGGATGTCCAGCTGGATGTCTGGGTAGAGCGCGTTGAACCGCGGCAACGCCGGCGTCAGGCACTCCTGCGCGATCACCGGCTGCACGCCCACCACCACGGTGCCGCTGACACGCGACATCGCCGCACTCGCCTGTTCGTCGGCGTCGGCCAGCTGATCGAGCGCCGGCCGGCAGGCCTCGAGGTAGGCGGCGCCGCCGGCCGTCAGGGCCAAGCCGTGCGTGTGGCGTTCGAACAGCGTGAGGCCGATCTCGCGCTCCAGAGACTGGATCAGCTTGGCCACGGCGGCCGTGCTGACCCCGAAGCGGCGTGCTGCGGCGGAGAAGCTCGACGTTTCGGCGGCGGCGACGAAGTAGTGCAGCGAACGCAGCTTGTCCATGGAAGGTCTCGCAGTTAGGGGTTCAACTTTTGGTTGAAGCCATCGGCAACGCCTGGAGTATTCCATCGCCGCGCCCGTACCACCAAGATGGCGCCATCGACAGAGTCAGCAGGAGTGCAGCATGAAGATCACACGCCGACAGGCAGCCCTGGTGGGCGCGGCGGCCCTGTTCGTGCCGCAGGCGAAGTCGCAAGCCACTTGGCCGAACAAGCCGGTGCGCATCGTGGCCGGCGGCGCCGGCGGCATCAGCGACATCCGGGCGCGCTGGCTGGCCGATCGGCTCGCGGCAGCGCTGGGCCAACCGGTGGTGGTGGAGAACAACGGCGCAGCCGGCGGCAACGTCGGCGCCGAGCAGGTGGCGCGCAGCGCGCCCGATGGCCACACGCTGCTGCTGATCCATCAGGGCACGGCGGCGGTCAACCCGCACCTGTTCGCCCACACCGGCTACAACCCGCTGACCGACTTCGCACCGATCACCCGCTTCGGCTACGGCTCGCTGCTGCTCAGCGTGCACCCCAGCGTGCAGGCCACCAACGTGCGCGAGCTGATCGCACTGGCCAACACGAAGACCGGCGCGCTGAACTACGGCTCGCCCGGGAACGGCACGCCGCCGCACTTGGCGGGCGAACTGTTCATGCGCACCGCGCGTGTGACGGCCACGCATGTGCCGTTCAAGGGCGGTGGCGCGATGATGCAGGCCCTGCTCGGCGGACACGTGGCCTGCAGCTTCGAGGGCCTGACCGCGCAGTTGCCGCACGTGCGAGCCGGCAGCGTGCGAGCCATCGCCGTCACCGGCGCGCAGCGCGCGCCGTCGCTGCCCGACGTGCCGACCATTGCCGAATCGGGTTTGCCGGGCTACGAGTTCTCCGGCTGGACCGGCCTCTCGGCTCCCGCCGCCACGCCGCGCCCGATTGTCGAGCGGCTGCACACCGAGATCGCCAAGATTGCCGCGAGCGACGAGACGCGCCAGTGGTTCGAGCGCAGCGGATCGGAAGCCGGGATTCAGTCGCCACAGGAGTTCGGCGAGTTCATCCGCGCCGAGCATGCGCGCCTGGGCAAGCTGATTCGCGATGCTGGTTTGCGGGCGGAGTGAGCGTGATGCACACCGACCCCGTGATGGCGCCGCGCGCGCAACTGCTCGATCTGATCAACGCCAGCTGGACCACGCAGGCGATCCGTGCCGCCTGTTTGTTGCGCGTGCCAGAGCGATTGGCGGGCGGACCCAGCGACACCGAGGCCTTGGCGGCGGGCACCGGCTGCCACGCACCGTCGCTGCAGAGATTGCTGCGCGCGCTGGTGACTCTCGGCCTGTGCGCCGAGCCCGAGCCCGGGCGCTACACGCTCACCGCACTAGGCGATCCGCTGCGCGAGGGCCATCCGCAATCGCTGCGCGCGTGGGCGCTGCTGGCGGGTGGCGTGATCTGGCAGCGCTGGGCGGAGCTCGACGAGAGCGTGCGCAGCGGCATCAGCCACCGCCGCCGACACGGCGGTAGCGATGGCTTCGGTGACCTCGCCGACAGCCCGGCGGCGTCGGCTCAGTTCTACCGCGCCATGGTCGACATCACGCGTTCGATCGCCGGTGCAGTCGCGCGCGCGATCGATCCAAGCGGGGTCGATCGGGTGGTCGATGTGGGCGGCGGCAGCGGCGAACTCATTGCGCAAGTCCTCACGGCCCACCCGACCTTGCGCGGCGTGCTGTTCGATCTGCCGCATGGCCTCGAAGGCGCCGACGCAGTGCTCGACGCCGCCGGCGTGGCCTCGCGCTG
>DATKJN010000461.1:0-2667 GCA_035543655.1 Burkholderiaceae bacterium
AGTTGAACACCTTCACCCCGGTCGGGATGGCGATGAGCATCGTCGCGAACATGAAGTAGATCTCGCCACCCAGCGGCATGCCCACGGTGAACATGTGGTGCGCCCAGACGATGAACGACAGGAACGCAATCGACGCGATCGCGTAGACCATCGCCTGGTAGCCGAACAACGGCTTGCGCGAGAACGTCGGGATGATCTCCGACACGATCCCGAACGCCGGCAGGATCATGATGTAGACCTCGGGGTGGCCGAAGAACCAGAAGATGTGCTGGTACATCACCGGGTCGCCGCCGCCGGCGGCATTGAAGAAGCTCGTCCCGAAGAACTTGTCGGTGAGCAGCATCGTCACCGCACCCGCCAGCACCGGCATCACCGCGATCAGCAGGAACGCGGTGATCAGCCACGACCAGGTGAAGATCGGCATCTTCAGCAGGTCCATGCCCGGCGCACGCATGTTGAGCACGGTGGCGATGATATTGATCGCGCCCATGATCGAGCTGATGCCCATCATGTGGATGGCGAAGATCGCCATGGCGACGTTGGCGCCGCCCTGCAGCATCAGCGGCGGATACATGGTCCAGCCGCCCGCGGGCGCACCGCCGGGGATGAACAGCGTCGACAACAGCAGCGTGAACGCGAACGGCAGGATCCAGAACGACCAGTTGTTCATGCGCGGCAGCGCCATGTCCGGCGCGCCGACCTGCAGCGGCACCATCCAGTTGGCGAGGCCGACGAATGCCGGCATGACGCCGCCGAAGATCATCACCAGTGCATGCACGGTGGTCATCTGGTTGAAGAATTCCGGCTTGACGAACTGCAGGCCCGGGGTCATCAGCTCGGCACGGATCACCACCGACATCGCCGCGCCGATGATGAACATGACGAAGCTGAAGATCAGGTAGAGCGTGCCGATGTCCTTGTGGTTGGTCGAGAAGAACCAACGCTCGACGAAGCTTTGCTGGTGGCCGTGCTCGTCGGTGGTGTGGCCGTCGTGATCGATGGCAGCTTCGTAATGCGTGGACATGGCCTACCTCAGGGGAATGCGTGTCGTGTGTGGATCAGTGGTTGGGTAGAACGATCAACCGCCAGCGGGCACGGGTTCTTGGGTCGCGGGCGCGGCTTGAGCCGGCGTCGCAACCTGAGGTTCTGCTGGGGCCGGCGCGGCTTCGACAGGCGTCGCAACGGGAAGCGCTGCCGGGGCCGGGGCGTTCTTTGCCTTCTCCGCCGCCAGCCATTGCGCGAATTCGGCCTTCGACACCGCCTTGACCACGATCGGCATGAAGCCGTGGTCCTTGCCGCACAGTTCCGCGCACTGGCCGCGGTAGATGCCGGGCTTGCTGATGTCGGTCCAGGCCTCGTTGACGATGCCCGGGATCGCGTCCTGCTTCCAGCCCAGCGCGGGCACCCACCACGCGTGGATCACGTCGTCGGCGGTGACCACGAAGCGGATCTTGGTATCGACCGGGAGCACAAGCGGATGGTCCACGTCGCGCAGGTAGTGCGGGATCTCAGCCACGGTCGGCACCTGGTGGGTCTGGCGCATCGCGTCGCTGGCGCGGTCCAGGCGGCTGGTGATGTCCACGCCCTCGCCCAGGTATTCGTACTTCCACATCCACTGGTAACCGGTGACCTTGACCGTCATCGCCGAATCGCGGGTGTCGTACTGCGCGATCAGCTTGGCGGTGGCCGGCCACGCCATCACCACCAGGATCACGATCGGCACGATCGTCCAGATGATCTCGGCCGTGGTGTTGTGGCTGAACTGCGCCGCGACGGCGCCCTTGGACTTGCGGAAGCGGAACATCGCCACCGCCATCGCGCCGAACACCAGCACGCCGATCACCACGCAGACCCACAGCGCGAACATGTGCGCGTCGTAGGCCAGTTGCGCGGTCTTGGTGACCCCCTGGGTCATGTTGAGCTGCCAGCGCACCGGCTCGTCGGGCTCGATGTCCTTCGCCGCAGCCTGTGCGAACGCCAGCACCGGCAACGCCATCGCGGCGATGCCGAGCAGTCCTTTCGTCATCTGCGCTTGCATGAAACGACCGGCTTTCATCAGTTCGAGCCCCACATTGCGTGAATGGTGTCGACAACGGCCTGCTAGCCGATGGCTGCCGAAGCATGCCGGCAACCGCGGCCGGCATGCCGGAACCGCCGGAAGCTGGCCGGACTAGGGCGAGCCTGCCACTGGCAGCGCTAGGTATTCGTGTCGCGAGCCGCGCCTTTGCGGGCCGCGGAAACCTTGAAATGGTAGCTCCCGTGCCGCGTGGCGGCAAGCCACGGAGGGTGCCGAACACGACTCACGGCCGCTAAACTGCGACTCTTTCCCCGCCTTTCCGGCCCTCAACCAGCGTGGCTCGATGACCCCTGATCCCTCCCTCGCGCCGGCTGCCGCGCCGCGTTCGACGCCCGCCGCCGCGGGCGCGATCCTCGCCCCCGAGTTGCCGCCCGTGCCGGCCCCGCTGCGCGCCGCGATCACCGCGGCCTGGGTCCGCGACGAGGCCGAACACGTGCGCGAACTGCTCGCCGCCGCACGCCAGCCAGCCGCCGATGTCGCGGCGATCCAGGCCACCGCCGCCGACCTCGTGCGCCGCGTGCGCGCGCGCGCCCAGGACCAGGGCGCGATCGAAGCCTTCATGCGCCAGTACGACCTGGGTAGCGAGGAAG
>DATKJN010000462.1:0-3877 GCA_035543655.1 Burkholderiaceae bacterium
GGTATTGCGCATGGCAATCCCCGGCGCTTCGGTGTGCACATCGACGCGAGGGAAGTCGAATGTCGGCGGCTCCAGCGCGGGCGCCTCGTAGGCCTCGGCGTTGCGTGCGCTGATCGGTGCCGTTGCCGGCGTCGGCGTCGGTGGCGGGAGCGGTGGCGGGAGCGGTGGCGGTGGCGGTGGCGGCGGGGGTGCAGCCTTCGGCACGGGCGTCGCGGCCGGCGCAGGCACCGGCGGCGATGGCGCTGCGGTCACCGCGGGGTCGGGCAGCGAGACCTCGTCCGGCCAGGGCATCGGCTCGGATTCGGCGAACGGCGCAGCCACCGGCATGGGTTCCGGCTGCGCTGGCGTGGGCGGCGCCTCTTCGCGCGCCGGCAGCGTGAGGTCGAGCAACACGTCCACCGGCCAGTCACCTTCGCCATGCGGCGGCACGGGTTCGTCGTCGGCGCTTTCAGGCGGTGCCAGGATGTCGGTGTCATGCCACGGCGAGTGCGCATCGGCCGCCTGCGGACTCAGGCTCGGCAAACGCAGGTAGTCGTCGCCGAAGTTGGCGATCCAGCGTGTGTAGCGCTGCAGCGCGCGGTTCTCGAGCTCGTCGACGACGAGCAACACGTGCACCGGCACGCCCTCGTGCGTGATGCACTCCGACAGTTCGATGTCGAAGCGCTCGATGTCGTGGCGTTCGGCGCGCTCGTGCAGATGGCGCTCGAAACCATCGAGCACCAGCAACACGGTGGCTTGGTGCTGGCGGCCGATCGCACGCAGGTGGGCGGCCAGGGTGTCCGGCGAGCCGTGCGGCCACGCGGCGGAGAACTCGGCATCGATGCGCGTGCGCAGCGCCTGCAGCGGCAACGGTCCCCAGCCGTCGAAGCGGATCGGCACCTGCCGGCGCCGCGTGCGGCCCCGGGTGTGCAGCGGCTGCGGGGTCTGGCGCAGCAACGGCATCAGGCCGCGGCGCAGCATGCCGTCGCGCCACGGCCCCGGCCGTCCGTACAGCACGGTCAGCCGTTTGCTGCGCAGCGGGCCAGCCAGCAGCTCGGGATGCCAGTACGACGGATCGAGCGCCTCGGGTGCATTGGCCATGGACGAAGCATCTTGTCAGGCGCTTCTGCGCGGCCGGAATCCCCTGATGCGTCACCCCGTTGGTACCAGGGTCGGGCACGCTAGCGGCGCGGATGGGCCGCGGCCTGCGCATGCAGATGGTCGATGAGCAACCGCGCGGTCGCCGACAGCGCATCGTCGGGACGCGACACGATCACGAAGCGGCGCACCGCCCATGGCTCGGCCAGCGGCACCATGGCCAGCCGCGTGGCGCTGGCGTGCGGCGCGGTGGCCTCGCGAGGCAGCACCGCGATGCCGAGGCCGGCGCCGACGATGCGGCAGGCGGCGTCCAGGCTCGACACCTGGATGCGGTGCACCAGGCTGCGGCCGAGCAGCGCGGCCTGGCGGCGCAGCATCGCGTCCATCGTGCCCCCCGTCGCGAGGCCGATGCTCACTTCGTCGAAGGTGTCGGCAAAGCGCAGGCGCTTGCGATTGGCCAGGCGATGTGAAGGGTGCAGTGCCACGCACAGATGGTCGGACCGATACGGCAGCGCGCGCACACCGCGCAGGTCGGCGGCGTCCCACAGCACGCCGACGTCGGCGGCGCCCTCGCGCACGCTGCGCACGACCTCCGGGCTCACGAGTTCGTCCAGGCTGACCCGCACGGCTTGATAGCGCGCCAGGAACGCGGCGATGTCGTCGGGCAGTTGCTCGGCCAGCACCGACAGGCTCGCCACCACGCGCACGCTGCCGTGCGCACCGGTCGAAAACTCGCTCAGTTCCGCGTGCACACGTTCCATGCTGCCGAGCAGTTCGTGCGCGCGCCGCAGCAGCGCCTCGCCGGCAGCCGTGGGCACGATGCCGCGCCGGCCGCGCACGATCAATGCCGCGCCCACCGCCTGCTCGAGCGCGGCGATGCGCTTGCTGACCGCCGACGCCACGATCGCTTCGCGCGCCGCCGCGCGCGCGATGTTGCGCTCCTCGCAGACGGCGACGAACAGGCGCAGCGTGACGGGGTCGAGCGTGCGTCGCATGGTGGGTTCGCAGCGCGCCATTCTGGCATTCCGGCTTGGAACGACAAGGCTTCCCAAATACCGCTGGCGCCGCCGATGGGAATGTCTACGATGAGCTCCCATGACCCCCACCCCCTCCGAACCCGGCGCACCCGTGATCGTGCGCGAAGTCGGCCTGCGCGACGGGCTGCAGATCCTGCCGCGCACGCTGCCCACCGAACACAAGCTGCAGTGGTTGCGCGCGGCGTACGACGCGGGCGTGCGCGAGATCGAGGTCGGCTCGTTCGTGCCGCCCAAGCTGATGCCGCAACTGGCGGACACCGCCGAGCTGGTGGCGCACGCGCTCACGCTGCCGGGCCTCACCGCCTCGGTGCTGGTGCCGAACCTCAAGGGCGCCGAACGTGCGATCGACTCGGGCGCGCACGCGATGCTGTTGCCGCTGTCGGCCAGCCACGCGCACAGCCTGGCCAATCTGCGCAAGACGCCCGACGAGGCGGTGGACGAGATCGCGCGCATGCGCGACCTGCGCGATGCCCGCGGCTCGCGCTGCGTGATCGAGGTCGGGCTGAGCACCGCGTTCGGCTGCACGATCCAGGGCCGCGTCGAGCCTGACGAGGTGCTGCGCCTGGTCGAACGCGCCCTTGCCGCCGGCGCCGAGCGCATCGGCCTGGCCGACACCGTGGGCTATGCCGACCCGTTCGCGGTGGGCCGCTTGTTCACGCAGGCGCGCGAAGTGGCCGGCGCCAGCCTGGACTGCGCGCACTTCCACGACACGCGCGGCCTGGGCCTGGCCAACGTGTTCGCCGCGTGGCAGACCGGCGTGCGCCGTTTCGATGCCTGCCTCGGCGGCCTCGGCGGCTGCCCGCACGCACCGGGCGCAAGCGGCAACGTGGCGACCGAAGACGTGGCCTACTTGTTTGCCAGCATGCAGGTGCCCACCGGGTTGCGCTTCGAGCGCCTGATCGCCTTGCGCGAACGACTCGAGGGCTGGCTCGACGGCGAGACGCTGCACGGCAGCCTGTGGCGCGCCGGCTTGCCGAAGACGCTGCTGGCCGCCGCTGACTGAGAGGGTTCCCACGATGCACGCACAACAACCCAAGCTGCCGCAGCCGCTGGCCGGACTGAAGGTGGTGGAATTCACCCACATGGTGATGGGCCCCACCTGCGGCATGGTGCTGGCCGACCTGGGTGCCGAGGTGATCAAGGTCGAGCCGATCGATGGTGACCGCACGCGCACGCTGCTCGGCGCCGGGATCGGCTTCTTTCCGATGTTCAACCGCAACAAGAAGAGCATCCAGATCGATCTGCACGCACCGGCCGGCGCCGCCACCGCGCGCCAGCTCGCAGCGAGCGCCGACGTGGTGGCGGAGAACTTCAAGCCCGGCACGATGGCGAAGTACGGACTCGACCACGCGTCGTTGAGCAAAGGCAACCCGAAGCTGATCTACGCCAGCCTGAAGGGCTTCTTGCCCGGGCCGTACGACCACCGCACCGCGCTCGACGAGGTGGTGCAGATGATGGGCGGCCTGGCCTACATGACGGGCCGGCCCGGCGATCCGCTGCGTGCCGGCTCGTCGGTGAACGACATCATGGGCGGCATGTTCGGCGCCATCGCCATCCTCGGCGCGTTGATCCAGCGCGGCATCAGCGGCCGCGGCATGGAGGTGCAGTCGGCCCTCTTCGAGAACAACGTGTTCCTGGTCGGCCAGCACATGCTGCAGTACGCCATCACCGGCAAGCCGGCCGCGCCGATGCCGGCGCGCATCAGTCCGTGGGCGATCTACGACGTGTTCACCGTGAATGACGGCGAGCAGATCTTCCTCGCC
>DATKJN010000463.1:0-3004 GCA_035543655.1 Burkholderiaceae bacterium
GTGCGAAACACCTCGCGCACGACCAGCGGTGCGAGACCCAGGCTCGGTTCGTCGAGCATCAGGAGCTTGGGGTCGGCCATCAGCGCGCGACCCACCGCCAGCATCTGGCGCTCGCCGCCCGACAGGGTGCCGGCGAGCTGCAGGCGCCGCTCCTGCAGGCGCGGGAACAGCGTGTACACGCGCTCGATCGCGCGGCGCCATTGCGGCACGCCGCGCCGCATCTGGCGGTAGCCGCCCAGCACCAGGTTGTCTTCGACCGGCATCGAGCCGAACAGCTCGCGCGTCTCGGGCACCAGCGACAGGCCGCGCATCACGCGCTCCTCGAGCGGCACGTCGGCCAGCGACGCGCCGTCGAACACGATGCGTCCGCGCGCACGCAGCAAGCCCATCAACGAGTTGAGCAGCGTGGACTTGCCGGCGCCGTTGGGCCCGATCACGGTGACCACACGGCCGCGCGGCACCTGCAGCGCGAGGCCCGACAACACCTCGGCCTTGCCGTAGCCGGCATGCAGGTCGCTGACGTCGAGGAGCAGGTCGGCCACGGTCAATGCTCGGTGCCGAGGTACGCCGCGCGCACCGCCGGGCTGGCCTGCACCTCGGCCGGTGTGCCCTCGGTGAGCTTGGTGCCGAACTCCATCACCACGATGCGATCGGTCAGGCCCATCACGAAGTCCATGTCGTGCTCGACCAGCAGGATGCTGACGCCCTCGCCCTTGAGCTGCCGGAGCACGGCGGCCAGCGCCTGCTTCTCCTGGTGGCGCAAGCCTGCCGCAGGCTCGTCGAGCAACAGCAACACCGGGTCGGTGCACAACGCGCGGGCGATCTCCAGCAGGCGCTGCGGCCCGAGCGGCAGGTTGCCGGCGAGCTCGTGCAGCTGATGGCCCATGCCGATGCGCTGCAGCTGGGCTTCGGCCTCGGCGAAGAAACGGCGCTCTTCGTCGCGGTCGAGCCGCAGGATCGCGCGCAGCACGCCGCTCGTGCCGCGCTGGTAGGCACCGAGCGCCACGTTTTCCAGCACCGTCATCTCCGGCAGCAGCTTCACGTGCTGGAACGTGCGTGCGATGCCCAGGCGCGCGATCGCGCGCGCCGGCAATCCGCCGATCGTGTGGCCGGCGAACTCGGCGCTGCCGCGTGTCAGCGACAAGGCGCCGGTGAGCAGGTTGAAGGTGGTGGATTTGCCGGCGCCGTTGGGCCCGATCAGGCCGACGATCTCGCCGGCACGCAGCTCGAAGCTGACATCGTTCACCGCCACCAGGCCGCCGAACTCCTTGCGCACGGCCTGCACCTTGAGCAACACGTCGCCGGCGCGTGGCCGCGGCCGCTCCGGCAGGCGCGGCGCGGCGGCCCAGTCTTTGATTCGGCGCGCCGGCGGCAGCCAGCGTTCGGCGAGGCGATTGATCGCCGGCCACAGGCCGTCGGGCGCGTACTTCAGCACAAGCACGATCAACACGCCGAACACGATCACTTCGTAGTTGCCCTGAGTGCCGGTGAGCGCGGGCAGCCAGACCTGCAGCTGGTCCTCGATCAGCTTGACCGCGCCGGCGCCGATGAACGCACCCCACACCTGCCCGACACCACCGAGCACCGCCATGAACAGGTACTCGATGCCGCGGTTCAGGCCGAACGGCGTCGGGTTCACGGTGCGTTGGTAGTGCGCGAACAACCAACCCGAGATCGCCGCCAACACGGCGGCGTAGACGAAGATCACCACCTTGTAGCGATAGGTCGAGATGCCCATCGCCTCGGCCATCGCGGCGCCGCCCTTGAGTGCGCGAATGGCGCGGCCCGGGCGCGAATCGAGCAGCCGCAGCGTCGCCACGGCGGCCAGCAGGGCCACCGCCCAGATCAGCACGTACATCTTGCGGCCGTCGTGCAAGCTGATGCCGAACACTTCCAGGGCCGGAATGCCGAGCAGGCCGTCGTAGCGGCCGAGCCCTTCGACGTTGGCCATCGTGTAGCTGAGCGACAGGCCCCAGGCGATCGTGGCCAGCGGCAGGTAGTGGCCCGACATGCGCAACGTGATCGCCGCCAGGATCAGCGCGATCACCACCGTGAGGCCCATGCCGGCCAGCAGCCCGAGCCAGGGCGACAGCGCCAGCTTGGTGCTGAGCACCGCGGTGGCGTAGGCGCCGACGCCGACGAACGCCGCCTGGCCGAACGACGTGAGACCGCCCACGCCGGTGAGCAGCACCAGGCCGAGCGCAACGATCGCGTACAACCCGATCAGGTTGAGCTGCGTGATCCAGAACTCCGGCACCGGCAGCGCCGGCAGGCCGATCAGCAGCAGCGCGATGGCGACGAACAGCAGCGTGCGCGGCGTGGGCCTCATCGCATCACTCGTCGTCATGGTGCGGATCGCGCAACGACCGCCACAGCAGGATCGGCAGGATCGTGGTGAACACGATCACTTCCTTGAACGCGCTGGCCCAGAACGAGCCGAACGCTTCGACCACACCGACGCCCAGCGCACCGGCCGCAGCCAGCGGGTAACTCGCGAGGCCGGCGAACACCGCGGCCACGAAACCCTTCAGGCCGATCAGAAAGCCCGAGTCGTAGAACACCGTGGTCGACGGCCCGATCAGCAGTCCCGACAGCGCGCCCATGAAGGCGGCCATCGCGAACGACAGGCGGCCCGCGCTCGATGCGCTGATGCCCATCAGCCGCGCGCCGGTGCGGTTGACCGCGGTGGCACGCAGCGCCTTGCCGCGCAGCGTGCGCTCGAAGAACAGCCACAGCAGCACGATCAGCGCGATCGACGTGCCGAAGATGATCACCGTCTGCCCGCTCAGCGCGAGCGGCCCCACACTGAAGCGTGCATCCCAGAACGGCGGGTTGCGGAAGCCCTCTGCGCCGAAGAACAGCAACCCCAGGCCGGTGAGCGCGAAGTGCACGCCGACCGACACGATCAGCAGCACCAGCACCGAAGCGTCGGCCAGACGCTGGTACGCCAGCCGGTACACCAGCGGTCCGAGCGGCGTGACGATGGCCAGGGTCAGCAGCACCT
>DATKJN010000464.1:0-2644 GCA_035543655.1 Burkholderiaceae bacterium
GTCGAGCACGATCAGGTCGATCGTCTCGCGGGTGAGGATGCGGTTCAGGGCCTTGGCGTCTTCGGCCAGCAAAACCTCGAACCCCTCCTGGGTGAGGTAGCGGCGCAAGAGGTCCCGGATGCGCGCGTCGTCGTCGACCACGACGATTCGGTCGGGCCGAGTGTTGGCGGGCGTATTCATCTGCAACTCCACATTTGTAACAGCAGCGATTTTGCCGGGGGAAAACCCATGCCAACCTGGCAAATGGACCCTCTGTTACATCTATTTCGGGCTTTGCTTCCGCTTCCGTGACGTGGAGCACGGCCGAGTTCGGGCACTCAAGTCGCGTGCGAGACCGCGGCACACTGCAAGGCTTACAAAAGCAGGAGCGTGGTTGATGAATCGCTTGTTCTACAGGGGCCTGATGGCTGTTTGCGTGGCCGCTGTATCGATCGCAGCACCAGCACAGTTGCTGCCAGCGCCTCAGGACGTGCTGACGCTCAGCGCCTCGTCATCGGTCGAGGTGCAGTACGACGTGATCGCGATGACGATGTCGGCCACGCGCGAAGGCAGCGACGCATCGGTGGTGCAGTCGCAGCTGCGTCAGGCGGTCGATGCGGCGCTGAGCGAGGCCCGCAAGGCCCAGCGGCCGGGCCAAATCGATGTGCGCACCGGTGCCTTCAGCCTGACGCCGCGTTATGGCAACCGCGGCGCCCAGATCACCGGCTGGATCGGCACCGGAGAGGTGGTGCTCGAGGGTCGCGACATGGCGGCGATCGCGCAGGTGGCGGCACGCCTGGCGACGATGACCGTTGCGCGCGTGGGCTATGCGCTGTCGCGTGAAACGCGTGAGCGCGTCGAGGCCGACGCAGTGTCGCAGGCGATCGCGCGTTTTCGTGCGCGCGCCGGCGACTATGCCAAGCAGTTCGGTTTCAACGGCTACACGGTGCGCGAAGTCAACGTCGGTACGGCCGACCCGATGCTGGTGCAGCCGATGATGCGCCAGCGCATGGTGGCCAATGCGGCCAGCGACGAATCGATCCCGGTCGAGGCCGGCAAGGCGACGCTCAATGTGACGGTGAACGGCAGCGTGCAGATGACCCGTTAGCGCGTCACTGCGCGGCCCAGCCGCCGTCGACGTTCCAGGCCACGCCGCGCACGTTGTCGCCCGCCGGCGAACAGAGGAACACGGCGAGTGCGCCGAGCTGCTCGGGCGTGGTGAATTGCAGCGACGGCTGCTTCTCGGCCAACAATTGCCGCTTGGCTTCGGCGTCACCAACGCCAGCTTGCGCGGCGCGCGCATCGACTTGCTTTTGCACCAGCGGCGTCAGCACCCAGCCGGGGCAGATCGCGTTGCAGGTGACCCCGGTGGTCGCGGTCTCGAGCGCCACGCTCTTGGTGAAGCCGACGATGCCGTGCTTGCTCGCCACGTAGGCCGATTTCTCCGCGGAAGCCACCAGGCCATGCGTCGACGCGACATTGAGAATGCGACCCCAGTTGCGCTTCTTCATGCCCGGCAGCGCGAGGCGCGTGGTGTGAAACGCCGAGGTCAGGTTGATCGCGATGATCGCGTCCCAACGTTCGGTGGGAAAGTCCTCGACCTTGGACACGTGCTGGATGCCGGCGTTGTTGACCAGCACATCGATGGCGCCGAACTCTTGTTCGCAGGCGCGCACCATCGCTTCGATCTCCGCTGGCTTGCCCATGTCGGCACCGTGGTACGACACCCGCACGCCGCACTCGGCCACGGCGCGCTTCGCCGTCTCGGTCTCACCGAAGCCGTTGAGCATGATGTTGGCACCGTCCTTGGCCAGCGCGAGCGCGATGCCAAGCCCGATGCCACTGGTCGAACCGGTGACGAGGGCGGTCTTCCCCTTCAACATGGTGGGTCCTTTGGCCTGAGTTGCTAGGATGATTATCGACTGCAAGGAGCGCACCAGTGACCGATCCCCGACTGCAACACGTGTCTTGCCTCGACGGCCGCGGGCTGCATCGCATGGCGTATTGGGAGTGGGGCGACGCGTCGAATCCTGCGCTGCTGGTGTGCCTGCACGGCCTGACGCGGCAGGGGCGCGATTTCGATGCGCTGGCGCGCACCATGGGCGACCGCTACCGCGTGGTGTGCCCCGATGTGGTGGGCCGCGGCCGCTCCGATTGGCTGCGCGATCCAATGGGCTACGATTTCCCGCAGTACGTCGCCGACATGGTCACGCTGCTGGCCCGCCTCGACGCGCAGACCGTGCACATGGTCGGCACGTCGATGGGCGGACTCATTGCGCTGGGTGTGGCCGCTCTCGACGGTTCACCGGTGAGCAAGCTCGTGCTCAACGACGTGGGGCCGCGCCTCGACCCGGTGGGTCTTGCGCGCATTGGCGGCTATGTTGGTCAGGTGCGGCGCTGGAAGACGCTGGATGAGGCCGCCGACGCGCTGTGGTCCATCTCCACCGGTTTCGGCCCGCACACGCGCGAGCAGTGGCTGACCTTGACCGAACCGCAGCTGAAACCCGACGGCGATGCGCTGGTGCCCCGCAGCGATCCCGATATCGCAGTGCCGTTCAAGGCCATCACGCCGCAATTGGCGGCGGCGGGCGAGGCCGCGTTGTGGCACACCTACGATCGCGTCCGTTGCCCGACCCTGTTGCTTCGTGGCGCCGAGTCCGATCTG
>DATKJN010000465.1:0-2209 GCA_035543655.1 Burkholderiaceae bacterium
TCTGAGCGTGCGCGCTGGCAGCGATCGCGAGCAGGGTTGCGGCGGCAGCGCGCGCCAGGGTGGGGTACAGCGTCATCGTTGGGTTCTCCATCCGGGGTGTCGTTGAATCAGTGTTGGTGCCCGGGCTTCTGAGCCGGGGTCACTTCGAGCAGCACGGCGGGCGCCTTCAGCCCGCGCGTCGACGTGCCGGAAGCGGGCACGTCGGCCCAGTTCCATTCGCCGCGTTCGCACAGCTGACGCAGCTTGAACCACAACGGTTGGGCCGTGTCGGGCAGTTGACCGCGCAGCGTGAATTCGTCGTAGTGCGCGTCGGCCAGCCAGGCTTCGCGCGCGGTGGCCTTCCAGGTGACCTCGACCACGTCTTCGCTGACCGTGCGGCCGTGGCTCTCGTAAGGCTGCGCCAGCGGCGCCGTGCGCACGTTGAGCGCCCAGCCCGGCTTGGGCATCGGCTTGGCGCCGCGAACGCCGGGCGGCACGGTCACGCTGACCGTGTGCGTGGCGCTGCCGTCGCAGCCGTGACCGATGCGAAAGACGGCCTTGTAGGCAGTGCCGGCGGCAGCCGTGGCCTGCTCGAGGCTCACGTGGGCCTGTGCAGCGCCTGCCAGCAGGGCCAGCGTGGAACTGACGATCGACATGCGGTTCATGGCGCACTCGTGAAGGCGGGGCGGCAGTGTAGTGCGCGCCCGCCAGGGCGCCGCGCGCACGCTTACACTCGCGACCCAATCTGCCACGCATGTCATGAATCCCACGCTGAACAGCCTCGTCGCCATCGCCGCGGCCTATCTGGTGGGCTCGTTGTCGTTCGCGGTGATCATCAGCCGCGTGTTCGGGCTGGCCGACCCGCGCAGCTACGGCTCCAAGAACCCTGGCGCCACCAACGTGCTGCGCTCGGGCCACCGCGCGGCCGCGATCCTCACGCTGGCGTTCGACGCGCTGAAGGGCTACGTGCCGGTGGTGCTCGCGCTGGTGTTCTCGTCGCGCTTCGGCTTCGGCGAAACCACGGTCGCGTTCGTCGGCCTGGCGGCATTCCTCGGCCACCTGTGGCCGGTGTTCTTTCGCTTCGAAGGCGGCAAGGGCGTGGCCACCGCCGCCGGCGTGCTGCTCGCATTCAACCCGTGGCTGGGCGCGGCCACGCTGCTGACCTGGATGATCATCGCGGCGTTTTTCCGCTATTCCAGCCTGGCCTCGATCGTGTCAGCACTGTTCGCTCCGTTTTACCAGTTGCTGATCTGGGAGGCGTCGCCGATCGCGCTGGCAATCGCGGTGATGGGCCTGCTGCTGATCTGGCGCCACAGCGGCAACATCCGCAAGCTGCTGGCCGGCACCGAGAGCAAGCTGGGCCAGAAAGCCCCTGTGCCCGCCGCGGCGCACGCACACCACGGCCATGGCAAACACGAGTCCAACCGCAAGAAAGGTCACTGACACATGATCCAGCGCATCGACGTCGGACCGCGCATGAGCGAGGCCGCGATCCACAACGGCGTGGTCTACCTCGCCGGTCAAGTGGCCACCGGCGCGGCGACAGACATCGGCGGCCAGACGCGCGACGTGCTGGCGGCGATCGACGCGCTGCTCGCCAAGGCCGGCACCGACAAGAGCCGCGTGCTGCGGGCGCAAATCTTCCTGGCCGACATGGCCGACTTTCCCGGCATGAACGCGGTGTGGGACCAGTGGGTCGTGCCCGGCCACACGCCGGCGCGCGCCACCGTGCAAGCCGCGCTCGCCAAGCCGCAATGGAAGGTGGAGATCGTGGTGACTGCCGCGATGCCCTGATCGATGGCGCGCGTCATTCGGCTGCCGACAGTCCGAGCCGCGCCAATTCGCCGCGGCCCTGGCGGATCACCACCGGCTCGTCGCCGGTGAGATCGACCACCGTGGTCGGCTGCATCGGACACGCGCCGGCATCGACCACCGCCTGCAGCGCTTTCTGAAAACGCGCGCGGATCTCGTGCGGTTCGTTCATCGGCTCGCTGTCGCCGGGCGCGATCAGCGTGGTCGCCAGCAGCGGATGGCCGAACAGCGCCAGCAGGTCCTGCGTGACGCGGTGGTCGGGCACGCGCAACCCGATCGTGCGGCGCGACGGGTGCGACAGCCGGCGTGGCACCTCCTTGGTGGCATCGAGGATGAAGGTGTACGGCCCCGGCGTGCCGTGCTTGAGCAGCCGGTACTGCTTGTTGTCGACCCGCGCATAACTTGCGAGCTCCGACAG
>DATKJN010000466.1:0-2752 GCA_035543655.1 Burkholderiaceae bacterium
CAGGGCGGCGGTGGACAAGTCGAAGCCGTTCAAGGGCGACATCGTCACCGAGATCGCCGCGGCGGCCGAATTCACCGCCGCCGAGGACTACCACCAGGACTACTACAAGAAGAACCCGGTTCGCTACCAGTACTACCGCACCGCCTGCGGGCGCGATGCGCGGCTGAAGCAGCTGTGGGGCAGCCAGGCCGCGGTGCACTGAGCGCGAGGCCCGTGCCCTGAGGGCGTCGGCGCGGGTTCGACCGCGCGCTCGCGTACAGTCGCGCGCGACAGGAGGGTGTCGCGAAGTGTCGACGAGCATCACGGTGCCGCTGTGGCTGGCTCTGGTGGTCGCAGTGCTGGCCGTGTGGGCGCTGCTCGACCGCTTGCTGATGCCCAGCGCGCGCTGGTTCATCCGCAGCCGTGCCAACAAGGTGCTCGACGAGGTGTCGCAGCGCCTGCCGATCCACATCCGCCCGTTCCAGCAGGTGCGGCGGCAGGCGTTGATCGACCGCCTGGTGTTCGACGAGAAGGTGCAGAACGCGGCGCGCGCATTCGCCGATGCGCAGGCGATGCCGCGCGAAGTGGCGCTGGCGCAGGTGCAGCGTTATGCGCGCGAGATCGTGCCGGCGTTCAACGCCTACATGTACTTCCGCGTCGGCTACTGGGTCGGCAAGAAGGTGTCGCAGTCGCTGTACCGCGTGCGCATCGGCTACACCGACGACGCGGGTCTGGCAGCGATCCCCGAGAACGCGACGGTGGTGTTCGTGATGAACCATCGCAGCAACATGGACTACATCATCGCGTCGTACCTCGCGGCTGAGCGTGCGGCGCTGTCGTATGCCGTCGGCGAATGGGCCCGGCTGTGGGGCTTGCAGCAGCTGATCCGCACGATGGGCGCGTACTTCGTGCGCCGCAACTCCAAAGACGATCTGTACCGCCGCGTGCTCGAGCGCTACATCGCGATGGCCACCGAGGCCGGCGTCACGCAGGCGGTCTACCCCGAAGGCGGCCTCACCAAGGACGGCTGCCTGCGCGAGCCGCGCTTCGGCGTGCTCGACTACATGCTGCGCGGCTTCCACACGCACGGCGAGCGCGATCTGGTGTTCGTGCCGCTCGGGCTCAACTACGACCGCGTGCTCGAAGACCGCACGCAACTGCTGGCCGCCGACACGCAGGCGCCACGGCCGGGGCGCTTGCGCGCGCTGTCCAACACGCTCGGCTTCATCGTCAACCAGATCGGGCTGCTGCTGCGCAGCCGCTGGCACCGGCTCGGGTATGCCTGCGTCAACTTCGGCACGCCGGTGTCGGTGCGCGGCTGGGCCACCGAGCGCGGCGTCGACTTCGACCACCTCGACAAGGAACGGCGCCACGCCGAGGTGGCGGCGCTCGGCCGCCACCTGATGGGCGAGGTTGGCCGCCTGATCCCGGTGCTGCCGGTGCCGCTGGTGGCCACCGTGCTGCTGGCCGATCCGCAGCGCGCGTTCAGCCGGCTCGATCTGAAGGGTGCCGTCAGCCAGCTCGTCGAATCGCTCGAGACGCGCGGCGCGCGCCTTTACGTGCCACGGCACGACTGGGACTATGCAGTCGATGCCGGCCTGCGTATGCTGACGTTGCGGCATTTGGTCGACGAGGTCGACGGCTTGTTCGTGATGCGGGCGCACGAGGCGCCGTTGCTGCGCTACTACGCCAACTCCATCGCGCACTTGATGCAGACCCCGGCGTCCGCAGTGCCGTGACTCTCGTAGATGCTGTCGGCGTGTGGCCGGGCCGTTGCGTTGGGCAGCCACGAGCGCCAAACCCGTCGAAGGAGGTGACCATGCGATTCCTAACACCCGCCGTCGCGCTGTCGTTGCTGGCCGCGTCGGCCGCGGCGTCCGCCGCCGGCACCGTGAACGTGTCGTTCATCGAGCCCGACAAGTTCTACGACTCGGGCAACAACCAGTTCGACAAGCCGGTCAACCTGAAGACGATCGAAAGCTTCCTGCAAGACCTCGGCAAGCGCTACCTGCCCGACGGCCAGGTGCTCGATATCGAGGTGCTCAACGTTGACCTCGCCGGCTATTGGCGGCCCACGCGCCAGGGCGATCTGCGCATCGTGCGCGGCAACGCCGACTGGCCGAGCTTCCAACTGCGCTACAAGCTTGCCGCCGATGGACAGGCCATCAAGCAGGGCGAAGAACGCGTGGCCGACATGAACTACACCGACAAGATCCCCACCTACAGCACCCGCGAGCCGCTGCGCCACGAAAAGCAGATGCTCGACAGCTGGTTCCGCGCGCGCTTCGGCGCGCCGCCGCAGTAGGTCGGATCAGGCGAGCTGCACCGGCAGCGGCTCGTCGTCGTCCGCGTCTTCGCCGAGGAAGCCGCCGCTCTGGTGCGCCCACAGGCGCGCATACAGGCCGCGGCGCGCCAGCAACGAGCGGTGGTCGCCCTGCTCGACGATGCGACCGCGGTCGAGCACGATCAGCCGGTCCATCGCCGCGATGGTGGACAGCCGGTGCGCAATCGCGACCACCGTCTTGCCTTCCATCAGGCGGTACAGACTGGCCTGGATGGCTTTCTCGACTTCGCTGTCGAGGGCGCTGGTGGCCTCGTCGAGCAGCAGGATCGGCGCGTCCTTCAGCATGACGCGCGCGATCGCGATGCGCTGGCGCTGTCCGCCCGACAGTTTGACGCCGCGCTCGCCCACGTGGGCGTCGTAGCCGCGCCGGCCGTGCGGATCGACCAGCGCCTCGACGAACTCGTGGGCCTCGGCGCGGCGCGCGGCAGC
>DATKJN010000467.1:0-8490 GCA_035543655.1 Burkholderiaceae bacterium
ACGATGTCTTTCTCGGCGGCTCGTTCGGTCAGCCGCAACAACAGGTCCCACCAAAGGGCTGAGTCGGATTCGATCGCCTGCTGTTCGAGCGCCAGCAAAGCACTGCGGCGCACCACGACGAGTCCCGCCAGGTAGGGTGTCGAACGCAGCAACTCGGCATTCCAGCCGCAGTGGAGCAATGGACTGTGACGTACGCCGTTGCCAGCGGCACAGTCTTCGTCGGCGTACATCAAGGCGAAGTGCGGCGAGCGAGCGACGGCCTCTGCGATCATCATCGGCGCGTGCGGCGCGAGGCCGCAGTCCGCCGGAAGCAGCGCGATGATCTCGCTCGGTGCCGCTCGCACCGCCTCGGCGAAGGAACCGCCCGACGGGTTGATTACGTGCCAGTTCGGCGTCAACGCCGGCCCTCGAAACCAGGGCCATTGCGGCGCGGTGGCGCGCGCGCATTCGCGCATCACCACGCTCAGCATCGCGGGTTGCCGCAGCGCCGCGAACCGCTCCTGCAGCGCACGAGCGACCGGCGGATTGGACGGATCGTCCGCCGCGATCCACTGGCGTTCGGCGGCGCGATGCTTGGCCTGCCGGCGACGCAGCAGGCGCCGCCGGTTCAGCGCGTGCAGCCACGCGTTGAGCCGGGCGACCAGGCCGCCTCGCTCATCGGCGTTGCGGGTGTTCTGCATGTTCTCCCTTGAGCCGTTGGCGCCAACGTGCCACACGCATGCGCCACGCCAGGCGCAGCGATCGCCGGTCGTGCATGCCCAAGCGGCGGCGCTTGTCGAGCAGCAACTGCGCATCATGGAGCGCGCCGTCCGCGATCAGCGAGGCACAGAGGTCGTGTGCATCCAGCCCGCGCGCCTGACGGTCGGGCAGCGCGGTCAGCACCTCGCGCAATTCGTCGGCCGTGAGTTCGCGCGGAAAGTTGAACAGGCCATGGAAGCCGAACGTCGCCTGCAATGGCGTCAGCCGTTCGTAGGCGAAGCGATCGGCTGCCGCGGGTGGCGCGATGCGAATGCCGTGCTGTCGCTCCAGCCGCTCACGGTTGTGCAGGCAGATGCAGATGTCTTCCGGGTGGCTGATGTCGATCGCGGGGTCGTGCAGGGCATTCAACAAGCGCCGCGAGCGCAATGAGAAGCCGCCGTTGCCAACCGAGCGTTCCGTCGGCTTGTCGTGCCAGCGCGCGCCGATGTAGTCCCATTCCAGGAAGTCGGGCTGCCACCGCTGCGGCCGCGTGGCGAAGCCATCCCACTGCACGACCAACAGGTGCGATGTGCCGACATGCTCAGACAGGCCGCGCAGCATGAACTGCGAGTAGGCTTCGATCGTGTCGACGCGGACGTCGACCAGACGGATCCCGTCGGGTGCTGCGCTCAGCCTCGACGAGTCGGTGAACAGCACCGCGTCGCCGAACCGAATGCCACTCATCGTGCGGCGCATTGCCCACAGCGCCATGGCCGGCTCGCGCGTGTCCACGCAGCCCAGCGTCACATCGGGCAAGTCGAGCATCACGCCGCGCGTGCCGTTGGGCTCAGCAGCCGCAGGTACAACGCCAGATACGATTGCGCGCAACGCGCCCAGTCGAAGCTGCGCGCGCGTTGGACCGACGCCTCCGCGCGGCCGGCTTGCTGGTGCGCCGCAAGACCGCTCTCGACCACGGTCCGCATCGCCGCCGCATCGAACGAATCGAAGTAGTGCGCCACCTCGCCACCCACCTCTGGCAGCGACGTCAGGCGCGACAGGAACACTGGCTTGCCGAAGTGCATGGCCTCGATCGGTGGCAGGCCGAAGCCTTCGGCCAGCGACGGAAAGAGAAAGGCCTCGCAGTGGCCGTACAGCCAGGCCTTTTCGGCGTCGTCGAGATCAAGGCGCACGGTCACGTTGTTCAGTTTGCGCTCGGCGACCAGACGCTGCACCTCGCCGGTGTACGAACTGGTCGCTCCGGCCAGCACGAGCGCCTTCGACGGCCAGGCTGCCGCCAGCGCGAGCAGGGCTTCGATGTTCTTGCTTGGCGCCATGCGACTGATGTGCAACAGGAAGGGCTTCTCGCCGATGCCTTCGATGGCCCGGGCTTTCGTGCGCGTCAGGTCAGTGGCGCCGTTGTGGATCACGGTCACCGGCGAACCGAGACGCGGGAACTGGCTGGCGATGTCGTTCGCCACGTGCTGCGTGATCGCGACGACGGCCGCGCTGCCCCGCAGGCGGCGCGCCATGCGCTCGCGATAACGCTCCCGCTTGGAGCCTGCTTTCAGGTGCAGGAAGTTGAGGTCGTGCACCGTCTCCACGCGCACCAAGGTGCCGGTGGGCGGCAGCAGCCGGATGTGTTGGTGCAAGCGATGCCACAACGCAAACTGCACCGAAGTCCGGTGCCAGTATCGCTGCAGCGTGTGCAGAGGAAGGTAGTGCACGTCGCGGCCGAACTGGCCATGCCAGCGGCTCGGCAGGTGGTAGTGCAGCACGATGCCATGCTCGCGTCTCAGCGCTTGCGCGCGCAGCGCAAGCTCGGTGCCGAGCTGACGCGAGAACTCGCCCAGGCCATCGCGCCAGTGTTCGACGCGACCGAAGCTCAAGCCGATGTGGCGCTCGTTCATGCCGATGCCAGCGCGCCCTGCGCATGCGCCATCACCTCGTCGACATCGGGCCACGCGATGGCATCGGCCGGCTGCGGACGCCGCACGATCGTGACGGTCGGCCCCCACGGCGCCCATTGCTCCGGCTTGGTCGGCCCGAGCACGCTGATCACCCGTGCACCGACCGCCGCAGCCAGGTGGCCAGGCCCGGTGTCGTTGGACACCAGCAACGCCGCGCGTTGCAGCAGGGCGCCGTACGGCCCGAGCTTCACGCCTTCGAGCGACCGCACGCCGGGGTAGTGCTCGCGCAACAGGTTTTCCTCGCCGGGACCGGGGCAGGCGATCACCTGTCGACCGCTGGCCACGAGCGTGCGAGCGAAGGTCGGGAAGTGTGGCCACGTCTTGTCGAGCTTTTCGAACGTGCCGCCGGCGAATGGACAGAGCACGACGAAGCCCGGCCCGATGCCGTGCTGACGCAGCAGTGCGTCGGCGTGTTCGACATCGGCTGCCGCGAGTCGCAAGCCGATCGATTCCGGTGCCGGCTGTTCGATGCGCAGCAGACGGCAGGCCAGCTCCCAGTAGCTGATCAATGCATGGCCGCCGTAGGTGATGGGTTCGCTGCGTGCGAGCAGGAAGCCGCGTGCCTCCTGCGCGTAGCCCACTGCTCGCAAGCCGGCCAGACGCATCTCGAGGGCGCCGGAGAACGAGGTGGCCAGCACGAGTGCGTTTTCGCGCGCGTCGAAGCCAGGGTCGACCGCTCTCGCGGCTTGTCGCAGAGCACGCAGTTGCGCGACGCGCTGGCGCCATCCGGCCGGGCGTGCGTGGGTTGGCCAGCCCTGGCCGGCCAGCAGCGCTGGGGCCCAGCCTTTGCCCACCAGTTGCAATTGGTAGCCGCGCGACGCGAGCAGATTCAGAGCCGGCACCCCCAGGATCACGTCGCCGACCCAGTTGCGCAGCCGCACGATCAATGGCCGTGGCTGCATTCAGGCGCGGATAATCGGCATCTGTCCATTCTGCCACCCGACTTTATGGCGCCTGCGCTTCCCAACGCTGACGAGGTGACCGCGCTGCACGACCGCTTGCTGCGCACGGTCGCGTGGCCGGCGAGCGAACCGGACCCGCGCGACGAGGGACTGTGGCTGTGGATCCAGAGCAACCACCGATTCAACTGTCTGCTGTGGGCCGAAGAAGATCTGGCACGCCGGACCCAGGTGGGCGATGACCAGATCGCGGCCAACAAACGCGCGATCGACCGCTACAACCAGGCGCGCAACGATGCCACCGAGCGGGTCGACGAACTGCTGTTGATCGGGCTGGGTCTGGTCGATCCTGCATCGGCACGCACCGATGCGCCGGTGTCGACCGTGAAACCGGGGTCGCGGCTGAACAGCGAAACCGCGGGCAGCATGGTCGACCGCCTGTCGATCCTGGCGCTCAAAGTGCATGCGATGCGTGCGCAGACCGAGCGCACCGATGTCGACGAGGCGCATCGCGTGTCCAGCCGCGCCAAGCTGGAGCGACTGCTGCAGCAACGCGCCGACCTCGGCGTTTGCTTCGATGCGCTGCTGGCTGATGCGCAGTCCGGCCGCGCGCACTTCAAGGTCTACCGCCAGTTCAAGATGTACAACGACCCGCGCTTCAACCCGGCGTTGGTGTCGGAGCGGCAACGTCGCGGCTGAGCACGCTCGATGCGGATCTTGATCGTCAAGACGTCGTCGATGGGCGACGTGGTGCACGCCTTGCCTGTGGTGCACGACCTGCGCCGCGCGTTCCCCAACATCGAGATCGAGTGGCTGGTGGAGTCGTCGTTCGCCGGCATCGTGCGCATGCACCCGGGGGTGAACCGGGTGCTGCCGCTCAACTGGCGCCGTTGGCGGCGCAAGCTGCTCGATTCCGATACCTGGCGCGCGATGCGCGCGCTGCGGGCGCAACTGCGCGAGCGCCCGTACGACTGCGTGCTCGACCTGCAGGGCTTGTTCAAGAGCGCGATGTGGGGACGGCAGGCTGCCGGCCCGC
The DNA here is from genome assembly GCA_035543655.1 of Burkholderiaceae bacterium. GTDB lineage: Bacteria > Pseudomonadota > Gammaproteobacteria > Burkholderiales > Burkholderiaceae_C > JAEUPI01. The sequence goes on from DATKJN010000467.1 coordinate 4,581, forward strand.
TGGTCGGCTACGACAGCGCCAGCGGCCGCGACCCGATTGCGCCGTGGCTGTACGTGCGCAAGGCGGCCGTCTCGCTGCAGTTGCATGCCATCGAGCGCTGCCGGCGCCTGGCTGCGGTGCACCTCGGCTACCCGGTGCCCGGCGACCCGCCGGTGTTCGGCATCCGGGCCGGCGAGAGTGTCTGGAAGGTGCGCGGCGGCCCGAGTGCTGCGTTGATTCCGTGTGCCAGCCGACCGGAAAAGATCTGGCCCGAGGCGCGCTGGATCGCCGTGGGCAGGCGCATCAAGGCGATGGGCCTGTCGCCGCTGGTGATCTGGGGCACCGAAGAGGAGCAGGTGCGTGCCGAGCGCATCGCCGCCGGCTGCGAGGGCGAAGTGCCACCCTTTCTCAACGTGCACGACATGGCGGCCTTGCTGGGCGGCACCAAGCGCGTGGTCGGTCTCGACACGGGCTTCTCGCACTTGGCTGCGGCGTTGGGCAAGCCGACCATTGGCATCTATTGCGACCACGAGCCCGGTTTGGCCGGCATCGTCGGCCCCGGCGGCGTGGCCAGCGTCGGCGGCAAGGGCCAGGTGCCGTCGCTGCAGCAGGTGCTGGCGTTGGTGGAGCAGCAGCGCCCGTTGCCGTAACGGGCGTCGATCGCTAGAGCTCTTCGATCCGCTGCGCCGGGAAGGTGTCCCAGCCCAGGCAACCCGGACATTGCCAGAAGTGCTGCGGAGCTTCGAAGCCGCAAGCCGCGCAGCGATAGCGCTGCAGCGGACGTGCGGCGCGTGCCACCGCCTCGCGGACATCGCGCACGACCTGCTCGTCGTTGGCATCGATCGGCGTGTCGAGCACGGCCAGCGCGGCCGACAGCGTGGGCTGCGCATGCAGCAACGCCTGCGCACGCTCGCCGGCATAGGGCAGGTCGTCCAGGGCCGGCTGCGCACCGTCGAGCAGTCGCATCGCATGCAACAGGTCGACGCTCGGCTGTTGTTGCATGCGTCGTGCCACGGTCGCGCGTGCGGCTTCGGTCTGGCCGCTGGCGATTCCCACGGTGGCGTAGTCGCTGGCCACCAGCGGGAACAGCGCCGGCGCATGCTGCAGCAGCTCGGTATAGCCGGCGAAGGCAGCCGCGGAGTCGCCCTTCTGCGTGGCCTGGCGAGCCGCGATGATCAATGGCCGCGGCGCATGCGGCGCCGCGTCGCGCGCGCGGCGCAGCGCATCGGCGGCGGCCGCCTCGTCGCCGGCGTCGCTGGCTTGCAGCGCCAGCTCGCACCAGTGATGCGCGATCCGGCTGGCATACGAGCCCGTGCCGCTGGCCTCGAGCTTGGCGGCCACGTCGGCGGCGGTGCGCCAGTCGCGCGCACGTTCGGCCAGCGACAGGCGCGCCAGGCGCGACTCGATGTCGAAGTCGGTGCCTTCGAGTTCGCGATACGCCTCCTCGGCGCGGTCGAGCAGGCCGGCCTTGACGAAGTCCTGGGCCAACGCGTGCTGTGCGCGCGCGCGATCGGCGGCACCGAGGTCGGCGCGCTGCAGCAGGTGTTGGTGCACGCGCACCGCGCGCTCGAACTCGCCGCGACGGCGGAACAGGTTGCCGAGCGCAAAGTGCAGGTCGGTCGTGTCGGGGTCGCGCTGCACCGCCTCGATGAAAGCGTCGATCGCCTTGTCGTGCTGCTCGTTCAGCAGCAGGTTGAGTCCTTGAAAGTACGCTTTCGGCGCCTCGCGCTGGGCACGCTTCCACTGGCCAATGTCGATGCGCGAGGCAATCCAGCCGAAGCCGAACGCGATCGGCAAGCCGATCAACAGCCATTGCAGGTCGAAATCCATGCGCGGGCTACAGCCCTTCGCGCGGCGGTTGGGCCAGCGCGAGGTCCGACGGCGTCTGCGTCGTTGCCTCGGGAGCGGTCGGCGTCGGTGCGGGGGGCGTGCGCGACTGGCGCTGGCCAAGGCGGCGCTGTCGCCACCAACGCGGCATCATCGCCAGCACGCCGAGCGCCAGCCCGGCGCCGAAGGCGGCGAGCACCACGATCACCAGCGGGGCACGCCACTGCGCGCCGAAGAACCAATGCACGATCGCGTCGTGCTGGTTGTTGAGCGCAAACGCGAACAGCGCAAAGAAGATGAAGGCGCGGATCAGCCAGGTGAAGATGCGCATCGCCGCGCATTCTATGGGTGCGCCTTGCGGAACAGCGCGTCTCTTCTACGGTTCGCCCGGCAGCGTCGTCGCAGGCAGCTGCTGGTCGACCGACTCTCGCAGCGCCTTGCCGGGCTTGAAGTGCGGCACCAGCTTCTCCGGAATCGTCACCTGCTCGCCGCTGCGCGGGTTGCGTCCCACGCGCGGCGGCCGGCGGTTGATCGAGAAACTGCCGAAGCCGCGGATCTCGATGCGGTGGCCGCGGGCGAGTGCGTCGGTCATCGCGTCGAGGATCGTCTTCACCGCAAACTCGGTGTCGCGCTGCGTCAGCTGCGCGAAGCGCTCGGCGAGTTTGGCCACCAGATCGGACCGGGTCATGGCAGGGTCGGCAGCAGGAGCCGTGGGTAGGCCCGCGGCCGATCGACTTCACGTCGCCGGCCGCGGGGGGATCGCGTCAGCCGTTGTTGTTTTCGCGGTTGTCGAGCTTGGCACGCAGCAGCGCGCCCAGGCTGGTGGTGCCGGCGGTCTCACGCTCGTTGCTCTGTGCCAGCCGCTGCATCGCCTCTTGCTGATCGACCGCGTCCTTGGCCTTGATCGACAACTGGATCGAACGCGCCTTGCGGTCGACGTTGACGATGATGGCGTTGACTTCGTCGCCTTCCTTCAGCACGTTGCGCGCATCCTCGACGCGGTCGCGGCTGATCTCGCTGGCCCGCAGGTAGCCGGTGACGTCGTCGCTGAGCTGGATCTCGGCACCACGCGGGTCCACCGTCTTGACCTTACCGGTGACCAGCGCTCCGCGATCATTGAGCGAGACGAAGCTGGTGAACGGATCCTGGTCGAGCTGCTTGATGCCCAGGCTGATGCGCTCGCGCTCGATGTCGATGCCCAGCACCACGGCCTCCACCTCCTGGCCCTTCTTGTAGTTGCGCACCGCGGTTTCGCCGGGCTCGTTCCAGCTCAGATCCGACAGGTGCACCAGGCCGTCGATGCCCTGCGCCAGGCCGACGAACACGCCGAAGTCGGTGATCGACTTGATCGGGCCCTTGACCTTGTCGCCGCGCTTGACGTTGCCCGCGAACTCTTCCCACGGGTTGGCCTTGCACTGCTTCATGCCCAGGCTGATGCGGCGCTTGTCTTCGTCGATCTCGAGCACCATCACCTCGACCTCGTCACCGAGCGACACCACCTTGCTGGGCGCGACGTTCTTGTTGGTCCAGTCCATCTCCGACACGTGCACCAGGCCTTCGATGCCCGGCTCGATCTCGACGAACGCGCCGTAGTCGGCGATGTTGGTGACCTTGCCGAACAGGCGCGTGCCCGACGGGTAGCGGCGCGACACGCCGTGCCACGGGTCGTCGCCGAGCTGCTTGAGGCCGAGCGACACGCGGTTCTTCTCGGCATCGAACTTCAGCACCTTGGCCGTCAGCTCCTGGCCGACCTGCACCACCTCGCTCGGATGGCGCACGCGGCGCCACGCCATGTCGGTGATGTGCAGCAGGCCGTCGATGCCGCCGAGATCGACGAACGCGCCGTACTCGGTGATGTTCTTGACCACGCCGTGCACGATGGCGCCTTCGGTCAGCGTCTCGAGCAGCTTGGCGCGCTCTTCGCCCATGCTGGCTTCGACCACCGCGCGGCGGCTCAGCACCACGTTGTTGCGCTTGCGATCGAGCTTGATGACCTTGAACTCGAGCGTCTTGCCTTCGAACGGCGTCAGGTCCTTGACCGGGCGGGTGTCGATCAGCGAGCCGGGCAGGAACGCGCGGATGCCGTTGACCAACACGGTCAGGC
>DATKJN010000468.1:0-5419 GCA_035543655.1 Burkholderiaceae bacterium
TCGAACAGGCCGATGCCGAGGATGTCGCACACCTTGGTCGGCCCGGCGCCGACGATCTCGGTGAAGGTGGCGATGCCGATGCCCATCAGCGTGGGCGACTTCGGGTCGGCGCGTTTGGCGGCTTGTTCCTTGCGCAGGCCCTCGTAGTCCACCGCCTTCAGCACTTTTTCGAGCGCGGGGTGGTAGTTGCCCGAGTCGAGCGTCCAGCCGAACGACGTGGTGTACGGGAACTGCTCGGCCTGCACGAAGTTGCGCCTGCGGATCTCGGCCTTGTCGACGCCGATCTTCTGCGCCAGCACGTCCATCATGCGTTCGATCAGGTAGATCGCTTCGGTGACGCGCAGCGAGCAGCGATAGGCGACGCCGCCGGGCGCCTTGTTGGTGTAGACCGCGTCGACGCGCGCGTACGCGTTGGGGATCGCGTAGCTGCCCGTGCAGATCGAGAACAGCCCGGCGGGCAGTTTGGAGGCCGACACGTGCGAGTTGAACGCGCCGTGGTCGGCCAGCGCCGTGAAGCGCAGGCCCTTGATGCGGCCGTCTTTGTCGGCGGCCAGCTCACCGACGCCGTGGTAGTCGCGCGCGAACCCCGTGGTGGAAATGTTGTCGATGCGCGATTCGATCCACTTCACCGGCACGCCGGTGACGATCGAGGCCACGATCGCGACCACATAGCCCGGGTACACGGGCACCTTGTTGCCGAAGCCTCCGCCGATGTCGCCGCCGACCACGCGGATCTTGCTTTCTGCGACGCCCGACAGCATCGCCAGCACGGTGCGCACCAGATGCGGCGCCTGCGTCGTCATGTAGACGGTGAGGTATCCGGTGGCCTTGTTGAACGACGCCACGCAGCCGCAGGTCTCGAGCGGGCACGGGTGCACGCGCGGGTTCAGGATCTCCTCGCGCACCGTGACCTCGGCGCTCTTGAACGCTGCGTCGGCGGCCGCCTGGTCGCCGGCCTCCCAGGTGAAGATGTGGTTCGGGTGCGTGCGCGGCCCGTGGCCGACTTCTTTCTTGTCGGCGATGTCCTCGCGGATGACCACCGCGTCCTTGTCCATCGCCTTCTTCGGGTCGACGATCGCCGGCAGCTCCTCGTAGTCCACCTCGACCAGCGCGGCGCCGTCGTAGGCGGCGTAGCGGTCGGTGGCCAGCACCATGGCCACCTCCTGCAACTGGAAGTGCACCTTCTCGTCGGCCAGCACGGCCTGCACGTCGGCGCCCACGGTGGGCATCCAGTGCAGCTTCACCGGCTTCAAGTCGTCGGCGGTCAGCACGGCGACGACACCGGGGCAGGCCAAAGCCTTGCTCTTGTCGATGCCCTTGATGCGCGCGTGCGCATACGGGCTGCGCACGAGAGCGCCGAACAGCATGCCGGGCAGCTTGATGTCGTCGATGTATTGCCCTTGGCCGCGGATGAACTTGGCGTCTTCCTTGCGCAGCAGCGAGGTGCCCATGCCCTGCAGCTGGTCTTCGCGCGCCTTCAGATCGGACAGGTCGCCCATGGCGTGTCTCCGGTGTGTGCGTCGGTGGAGGTGAGGCCGATCAGGCCGTTGCGGTCTGCGCAGCGGCGAGCTTCTTGGCCGCCGATTGCACCGCCTTCACGATGTTCTGGTAACCGGTGCAGCGGCACAGGTTGCCCGACAGCCCGTAGCGGATCTGCTGCTCGCTCGGGTTCGGGTTCTCCTTCAGCAGCCGGTAGGCGCGCACCAGCATGCCGGGCGTGCAGTAGCCGCACTGCAGCCCGTGCTCCTCGTGGAACGCCTGCTGGATCGCATGCAGCACGCCGCCTTGCTCCAGGCCTTCGACCGTGAGCACGTCGGCGCCATCGCATTGCACGGCCAGCATCGTGCAGGCCTTGACCGACATGCCGTCGACATCGACCGTGCAGGCGCCGCAATGCGAGGTTTCGCAACCGATGTGCGGTCCGGTGTGCGCCAGGCGCTCGCGCAGTGTGTGGATCAGCAGCTCGCGCGCCGGTACCGTCACGTCGACGGCCTTGCCGTTGAGCTGGAAACTGATCTTGTGGTTGTTCGACATGGTCCGCTCCCTTATCAGGCTTTGGCGCGCGACTGGGCGATCTGCAGCGCGCGGCGCGCCATCTCGCCGGCCATCGCGGTCTTGTAGTCGGCGTCACCGCGCAGGCACACCCCGGGCGCGCACGGTTCGGTGGCCAGGCGGGCCGCCTCGGTCAGCGTGCTGTCGTCGAGCGCCTTGCCGACCAGGTAATCCTCGGCCTTGCAGCACTTCAGTGGCGTGGGGCCGGCGTTGGTGAGCGCCATCGACACGCGCGCCACCGTGCCACCTTTCATCTGCAACAGCACCGCCGCCGCGGCGGTGGCGAAGTCGCCGGTCTTGCGCTTGAACTTGGAGTACGACCAGCCGGTGCCTGCCGCTGGCATCGGGATGCGGATCTGCGTCAGGATCTCGTCGGCCTGCGCCAGCGTCTCGTACAGCCCGACGAAATAGCTTTCGGCCTTGACGACCCGCTCGCCCTTCGGCCCCGTCAGCACGAACGAGGCGTCGAGCGCCAGCATCAGCGCCGGGTGGTCGTTGGCCGGATCGCCGTGGCAGATGTCGCCGCCGATCGTGCCGCGGTAGCGGACCTGCGGGTCGGCGATCTGGCCCACGCCCTCGGCGAGCAGCGGCAGCCGCTCGGCCACCAGCTTGGAGTTCAGCAATTCGTGCTCGGTGGTCATGGCGCCGATGCGGATCTCGCTGCCCGACTGGCTGATGCCCTTGAGGTCGGGGATCTTGCCGAGGTCGACTAAGGCGCTCGGCGTGGCGAAGCGCAACTTCATCATCGGCAGCAGGCTGTGGCCGCCGGCCAGCAGCTTGGCGTCGGGGCCGAGCGAGCCGAGCAGCTTGACCGCATCCGCGACCGAACGCGGTGCGTGGTATTCGAACCCTGCAGGAATCATGGCGTGCATCTCCTCATCGGCTGGGCTGGCCGACCCGTTGTGGGGTCGATTCAAGCACCAAGTCGCGGCGCGCGCATCGGGCCCAAGCCGGTGATTCCCCGGGGGCGGCACGTCGCGCTGCTCCAAGGCGGCACAGCGGTCGCGTTAGAGTGCCGCATGGCCCTGAAAGACACGCGCGGCAACCTGCTCGGCACCGATTCGGCGGCTGCGCGCGACGCCACCGAGACCGCGCTGTGGCGGATGATGTCGTTCTACGACCCGCCGCTCGGCGACCTCGACCGCGCGATCGCGCACGACCCGCATTGGTCGCTGCCGCACGCGATGAAGGCCGGCTTCCTGCTCAGCCTGACCGAGCCGTCGATGGTGCCCGAGGCGCATGGCCACCTGGAGCGCGCAATGGCGCTGCTGCCGGCGGCGCCGACCCGCGAACGGGTGCACGTGGAGGCCACGCAGCGCGTGCTCGACGGACGCTGGCACGACGCCTGCGCGCTGTGGGACGAGTGGCTGCTCGACCATCCGCGCGACGCGCTGGCGCTGCTGTGGGCGCACCTGTGGGATTTCTACCGTGGCGACGTGGTCAACCTGCGCGCCCGCCCGGCGCGCGCGTTGCCCGAGTGGGACGAGGCCGATCCGCTGTTCCCGCACGTGCTGGCGCTGCACGCCTTCGGCCTGGAAGAGAACAACCTGCAGGTGCAGGCCGAGGAGGCGGGCCGGCGCGTGATGGCATTCGATCCGCGATCGCCGTGGGCGATCCATGCGGTGGCGCACGTGATGGAGATGCAGGGCCGCTTCGACGAAGGGGCAGCCTGGCTGCGTCAGCACCAGTGTCACTGGGCCGAAGGCAACGGTTACGCCTGCCACTTGTGGTGGCATCTGGCGCTGTTCCGCCTCGAGGGGCTCGACGACACCGGCGTGCTGCGACTGGTCGACGCGCATCTGGCGGGCGACGCCTTGCAGGTGACGCTGCAGCGCGTCGATGCGGCTGCGCTGCTGTGGCGGCTGCACCTGCTGGGCGTGGACGTGCGCGAAAGGTGCACCGCGCTGGTGGCGGGCTGGAATCTGGCCGACGACAGCGCCGGCTACTACGCGTTCAACGACGTGCATGCGCTGCTGGCCATGCTGGCGGCCGACGACGGCGCACGCGCCGAGCACTGGGTGGCGCGCTGCGCCGCGCGCGCGCTGGCGGCCGATGACGCGCCGCGCAGCAACCACACGATGGCGCGTGAAGTCGGCGCGCCGCTGATGCGCGCGCTGCTGGCGTTCGCGCGCGGCGAAGCGGGCGCGGCGGCGCAGACGCTGTACGGCGTGCGTGCCAAGGCCCAGCGCTTTGGCGGCAGCCACGCGCAGCGCGACGTGATCGACCAGACGCTGCTGGCCGCTGCCGCTGCCGAACCGGGCGTCCGATCGCTCGGCCGCGCCGTGCTCAACGAAAGGCGCTCGGCCAAGCCGGTCAGTCCATTGACCCGCCACTGGGCCGAGCGGCTCGGCGTGGCGCTGGCCTAAGGGAGTCAATCCTGATGCCCAACCCGCTGAAAGTGATCGACGACCACATCGGCGAACACCTGCGCGAGAGCGAAGCCAATGGCGAACTGCGCAGCGCGCCCAGCTTTGGCAAGCCGATGCAATTCAACGACGGCTACGACGACACGCCGGCCGAACTGCGCATGGCGATGAAGATCTTGCACGACGCCGGCGTGGTGCCGCCCGAGGTCGAGCTGATGCAGCAACTCGGGGCGCTGCGACGCGACGCCGCGGCGGCCGCCGACCCGGAGCATGCGCGCGCGCTGTCCAAGCAGGCCAGCGACCTGGAGCAACTGATCAAGCTGCGCCTGGAGCGGCTGAGCACCGGCTCGTGGTGAGCGCGGGGCTCAGATGTAGGGTTCGGGCAGCTTCTCGTCGGCGAACACGCGCTGCACCGCGGGTCGCTCCAGCATGCGCTTCAGGTAGGGCCCGAGGTGCGGCCACTCGCGCGCCGGCTTGGCGGCCGGGCCCTTGAAGCCGCGCGTCCAGCGGCCCATCACGAACGCATACGGGTCGAGCGCGCTGAAACGCTCGCCCAGCACCCACGGCCCACCGTGCGACGCGAGGTGCGCGTCGAGTTGCGACAGCAGTTCGCCGATGCGCTGCTGCGCGTGCGTGCGCACCTGCGCGGCGCCTTCGGTGTTGCCGTCGTCGACCGAACGTTCGGCGTAGAAGTACGGGACCATCGTCGCTTGCAGGGAGTTGGTCATCCAGATCAGCCACTTGTAGAAGTGGGCGCGCTCCACCGTGCCGAGCGGCGGCGCCAGCCGGGGCTCGGGGTGCGTGTCGACCAAATGCAGGCAGATCGCCGCCGTCTCGTAAAGCACCAGCGTGCCATCCTGCAGCACCGGGATCAGCCCGTTGGGGTTCAGCTTCAGGTAGTCGGGTGCCTTGTGTGCGCTCTTCGCGCGGTCGACCAGCTTCAGCTCGAAAGGCAGCTTGAGCTCGTGCAACAGGATGTGCGGCACCATGCTCGCGTTGCC